>CAYWBD010000479.1:0-2709 GCA_964456315.1 uncultured Thermoflexus sp. | reverse complement strand
CCGGGGCTGGAGCCGTCCCCGGACCGTTCAACCCGGTCGAACGGCTCATCGGCGCCCGAGACGGTGACGCCGCCTGGGCAGGAGCGCTGCCGCCAATCGCCGGCCGCTACGGCGCGTTCCACTTGCAGGACTATTACGGGTTCGGGAGACAGAGCAAAGAAGACTACTAACGTCTGCGCTAAAAGCCCCTCTCGCAGCTGGAGAGGGTTCGGGTGACAGAGAAGTTTGACGTCAGGAATGCGGAAAGGCCGGCGGCCCGCCAGAATAGCCCACGTAGCTTGGAGCGCAGGCACGGGCGCTCCCGGCCGGGAAGCAATGGACGGATAGGAAGAAAGGACGCAGCAATGAGGATGACGAAGTTCCGACTGGCCGCATTGACGGCCGTAGCCGCAGCAGTGGCCCTGGCTGTGGCCTGTGGGAGCGAGGACGCCGCGCCCGCTCCACAGCAACCCCAGCCCACTCAAGCACCCCAGCCGGCAGCTACATCGAAGCCGGCCCCAACCGCGGCCGTGCCCACCCGAATAGTCGCACCCACCAGCGTAGCCGCCCCGACGGCCGCGCCTGCCGCAACACCGACTCCCCGGACGGCCCCGCCAGTAGACGCCGGACCGTCCGGCAAGGTCACCGTGGCGCTGTCGAGCATCGGCCCGCGCAACTACGAGCTCTACCAGCTCGTCTGGCCCTGGAACGACCGCAACCAGTTCATGGGCGTGTACGACACGCTCTTCTATGACGACCGGCGCACGGGCGCGGCCAGCCTCCTCAACCCATCGGTCGCCAGCGCCTGGCGCTTCACAGACGCGGCCCTGGTGCTGACCATCCGCAGCGACGTCGCCTGGCACCAGACCCGCTACGGCAACGTCACCGTCCCGGACGTGCTGCACTCCATGGAGCGGTCCGCCAAAGAAGGCACCAAGTGGACCCGCGCCGAAGCGTTCACCACGAACTTCAAGGTGGGCGCCATCACGCAGACGGGCCCCAACGAGATCACGCTGCCCTGGAACAAGCGTGACCTGCGCTGGCGCTCAGTGCCGCGTGACATCACGCTTCAGAGCCTGAAGTTCTTCCAGGAAGCCGGCCCTGACGACATGAACCTGACGCCCATGGGCACGGGCCCCTACAAAGTGCTTGACCACCAGTCCGACAACATCATGCGGCTGGAGGCGACAGACAAGCATTTCCGGGACCGGGCCTCGGTCAAGTTCATCGACGTGCTCGACACCCCTGAAGAAACAGTACGCGTGGCCATGCTCAAGACCGGCCAGGCGGACATCATCCAGATGGGCATGCCCAGCATCCCGGCCATCAAGCAGATCACCGGCGCACAGCTGCTCATGGGCCCCGCGACAGGCCTCGACGGCGCGCAGATCGTGCCGTCCGGCCAGTACTACCAGACAGCGGCCGAGGACGGCAAGGCGACTGCACGCACCCCACTGACGCAGCTGCCCTGGGTAGGGACCACACCCGATAAGGGCCTCAAGGTGCGTCAGGCGATGTCCATGGCCATCGACCGCCAGGCCCTGGTAGACACCGTGCTCGGCGGCCTCGGTCAGAAGCACTACCACTGGAACCTGGGACCCGGGCACCCGCGCTGGACGCCCGAGCTGGAGAAGAAGTTCGCCATCCCGTACGACGTGGCGGCGGCCAAGAAGCTGCTTGCAGAGGCCGGCCACGCCAACGGGTTCAACTTCACGTTCTTCATCCCCAGCGGCCTGAGCAGCACCCTTGAGCAGGTCTGCCAGGCGATGATCCCCATGTTCTCGGCCGCTGGCATGAACGCAACGGTCGACAAGTCGGCCTACTCCTCGGTCCGGCCCAAGATGCTCGCCCGCTCCATAGACGTTGTGTGGTGCTGGCAGGAAAGTGGCTGGAGCGTCGACCCCGACGTCCTGTACCGGTTCTCGACCCGGGCCGTCTGGAACCCGGGCATCGAGTACAACGAGCCCCTCGACTTTGAATCACGCATCCTCTCCAAGTCCGATGCTGAGGAGTCGTGGAAGATCATCATCGACGAGTGGCTGCCCTGGTTCCAGAAGACCCTGCCGAGTTTCCAGACGGTAGGCTTCGCAGCCCCCATAGCCGTTGGCGGGCGGATCAAGGAGTGGCCCATGCGCGTGCACAGCAACCGCTGGCCCATGGACCCGTTCCTGATCAGGCTGGCCTCCGGAAGCTAAGTTGAACTCCGCCTGGCCGCGGCCCCAACAGGGGGACCGCGGCCAGGCGGCGCTTCCCCGGACCGCCGGGGGGAGGCTGAGGGTAGTTGGTCGGCTTCGTCGCCCGGCGGCTTATCTTGATGGTCCTAACCGTCGTTATCGTCTCGGCGGTCGTCTTCGCGATGTCCCGCGCCCAGGGGGACCCGCGGCTCATTTACCTGGACAACAACACCACGCAGGCGACCTGGGACGCCTGGGGCGTGGAGATGGGCCTCGACCGGCACATCATCGTCCAGTACCTGGTGTGGCTGGGCAAGGCCGCCCGGCTTGACCTGGGCAAGTCGCTCTGGGAAGGCGAGCAGGTCACCACCCTTATCAGGGACCGCTTTCCCAACACGCTGCAGCTAGCCGGCGCGTCCTGGCTCTTCGCAATCGGCGTCGGGCTGCCCTTGGGCGTCCTGTCGGCCGTCAAACGCGGCACGGTCTGGGACTACATCGGCCGCACCATAGCGCTGTTCGGCCAGGCCCTGCCCCCGTTCTGGCTCGGCATCATGCT
>CAYWBD010000478.1:0-4223 GCA_964456315.1 uncultured Thermoflexus sp. | reverse complement strand
GTGACACGGCGGTCGCCGCCAGCCTCAACGTCAGCGCGCCGGTGGACTTCATAGACAAGCTCGCCAGCCCGGACGAGGTGCTCCTGCGGCTGCGCCGTCTCATTGGCGCACGGCCAGAAAGGGTGGCCATCGGCCCCATGTTCGAACTGGACGCACAGAACGCGACCTTGTACGCCATCATCGGAGGCGAGCGACGCGCGGTGCGGGAGATCCAGGGTATGAAGTTCGAGATCCTCAAGGAGCTCGCCGCAGCCCTCTTTCGCAGCGAGGGCGAGCTGGTCCCTTTCTCCCGGCTGGAGAGGTTCTCCGAAGGGGAGGACTCGCGGGCGTCGCTGCGTGTCCGGATCCGGGAGATAAAAGACGCCATGGGCGCAGCGGCGGGCCGCAGGTACGGCGCCGATGAGCTCATCATCAACGTCCGCAACCGCGGTTACCGGCTGGTGCCGCCGCGTGTGTGAGCCAGCTAACTCAAATGCAGAGCACGTCTTTGAGCGTCTGGGCAACAGTGAGTTGAGACCATCCATCCGGTCGCGCACCCGCACGCCGTGGCGCCCGACCCCCGTCGGGCGAAAGGCGCCCTGGATAGTCAGTGAGCCAGCCTGGGATTGATGTTTCGTTCGCCGAAGTTCTACAGGGCAGTGCGCTATGCCGGCCTCGGCGCGACCGCGGCGGGCGTCGTGCTGGTGCTGGTCTCACCGGCGGTTGGGCCGTCTGTCAGCGACACCCGCTGGACAGTCGAGCCCATCGCCTACATCGGCGTCATGCTCGCACTCGCCGGTCTGGCCGCCGCCGCGCTGGCGTACGCGCTGAGCGGGCGGGCTGTGGCCGGGAACAAGGCCGACTCCATGCGCAGCTGGAGCAAGCTCACGCAGGACTACTTCGACACCTTCTCCCATGATATGGGCAGGCCCCTGCGCCGCATCTTGGGCAAGGCGCGGGAGGTCAGGGCGCGCCTGGACGAGTCCGGCAAGGACACGCCACAGGCCTTCAAGGAGCTGCTGGATGAGATCGAGCAGCAGGCGCCGAGCTTCCGGCTGATGCTCGCCAATGTGCGCGTGCTGGTCGAGCTGGAAGACGAAAACGTGGCGCCCAGGCTCGACCCGGTGGACCCGGCCGCGATCGTCCGGAACGTCGTTGACCGCTACGCCTCCATAGCCGCCGAGAGGCGGGCAGAGGTCAGCTGGTGGGCGGAGCCCGCGGAGTTCGGGCTCGTCTACGCTGACGCCGCGGCCCTGGACCATGTCGTCACAAACCTGGTGGACAACGCGGTCAAGTTCGCGACGGGCCACGTCGAGGTCCGCCTCACCCGCAACTCGACCCATTTCTTCTTGCGCGTGTGGGACGACGGCCGGGGCATCCAGCCTTCCCACGTGCCGCACATCTTCGACCGTGGTTGGACGCCGGAACTCGCCGCCCGCCGGGAGAAGAGCAGCTCCGGGCTGGGCCTGTTCATAGCCCGAACACTCGTCAAGCGGGCTGACGGTGAGCTCGTGTGCGAGACCACCGCGGGGGACGCTGCGGGCCACCACACCTCGATGACCGTGATGATCCCTTTAGTCCAGCCACCGCGCCCGGCATGACCTCACACGTGCGCTTGCGACCTCGCCCGGACAGGAGCGGCCAGCGCGTGCATGACAGGCGTACTCCGGACATGCACCCCGGGGACCCCCGGAGCTGGGCCGGCCCGGCGCTTATGGTCAGGGTCCTCCGGTGAACAGGGCCTCGTTCGTGGGACTGGCGTTGCTGGCCTGCGGTCTGGCCCTCGGCGCGTGCGTGCAGAGTGTGCCGCGCAACCCGCTCATAACGCTGCCCGTGTCAACGTCGACGCCCTCCGCCACCCCGGCGCCCGCCACGCCGCCTCCGGAGCCCACCGCAACGCCGACGGTCCCGCCCACTTCGTCTGCCGCGCCCACAGCCGCGGCCGCGCCCACGCCAACGGCCACCGTCAAGGCGGCGCCAACCGCCCCTGTCCAGCGCTTTGGGTTGTTCCTGGAGATCGAGGGCCTTGGCGACGAGAACGTCGTCAGAGGCGACACCATCACTGCCCGCGGGAAGACCAGCCCCGACGCCATCGTCAGCATCAACGGGGTCATCATCCCCATCGACGCCGACGGCAACTTCACGGTCCAGCTCACCCTGGAGCCCGGCCCGAACGAGATTGTGGTCGTTGCCTCTGACCTGGACGGCAACGAGATCAGCAAGGTCCTGGCTGTCGTTGCGCTGCCAGAAGCGCCGCCATCATGAGCGCCATTTCCGCCGAACGGCGCGCCATCGGGAGTAACGGTCGCGTAACGCCCTGTGCGCTAGCTTTGGGACTAGTAGCCGGAATGGCCGCACGACACGAGTTGGCCCGAAAGCTCACCTACCGATGAACTCCCTGACCAACAACAGGCCCGACCGGGCGCACCGGGCAAGGCGCGGCACCGCCGTCGCGCTGCTGGCAGCGGCCTTGCTCGGGCTGGCCCTCCTGACCCCGTCCGCGGGCCCTGCCAGCGCGCAGGACAACCCGAAAGTCGAAGCGCTGTTCGGCACGGTCCTCGAAGTGCTGCGGCCAGATGTCCTGACTGTTGTGACCGACGCCGGCAGCGTGCGGCTCACCATTAGCGCCATCACATCACTGAAGGTAGGCAGCGACCTGATCACCCTTGACCAGGTGTCAGAGGGCGACAGGGTCGTCGCCAGCGCGGTGCGGCAGGCAGACGGCTCGTTTGCCGGCCAGAAAGTCCTCATCCGGAAGGCCGAGGTCAAGGCGGTAACCAGTCACAAAGTCGGCACCGTGATCGGAGTGGGCGACGGCCAGGTTACGGTGCAGGCGCGTGACGGCTCGAAGGTCACCATTGACCTGCCCGGCGCGCTGACGCCTCCGCAGATCGGTGAGGTGATTACCACAGTAGCCACGCTGGACCAGAAGACGCGGCGCCTTTCGATCCGGGCTTTCGAACGGGCCCAGGAGACCGTCGAAAGGGTCCAGGACGCCGCCGACAAGGAGCTAGACGCCGGGAAGGCGACCAGGCTCCGGGAGATCGCCTCTGAGGCCCGTGAGAAGCACCTCAGCGCCCTGCAAGAGGCAAAGCGGGCGCTTGAAAACGCCAGGGAAGCCGCGGCGCAGGCGAACAACGCATTCGAGGACGCTCGTGAACAGCTCCGGGAGATTGAGGCCCGTCTCAAGGACCTGTCGGCAAAGTACCGCGACCTGGCGCTCCAGCGCGGCGAGGACGCGCCGTCCGCCAGCGTCACGGGAGGCTGGGTTAGCGCGGACGCGATCTCGTTTGTGCTGCGCTTGGACGAGGGCGAGCTTTTTTTTGCCTACGACGGCCAGACGCAGGCGTCGGGCGTCGCCGTCAACGACAAGGGCCTGCAGGCCGTCATCAGCCAGCCCGGCACCGGTGGCGGCCAGTTGGTCCTGCTGAAGGACGTGCTCGGGCGGGTCCCTGCAGGCGCCCTGGCTGTCGTGCACTTCGTGCCAGACAGCGACCCTCCCCTGGCCCGGGCAGTCAACTTCGTCCAGCCTGAACTGCCCAGGGCAGTCCAGGACGCGATCGAGGACCACACCCGCGGCCTCTTCGTCGGGACCATCACGCTCGTTGAGCCCACCCGTGACGTCAGCGGCTCCCTGGGAATCGTGGTCATTGCGGACGAAGAGTCGGGCCGCAAGGTCGTCGCGAACGTCACGGCGGAGACCGATATCACCCTGGACGGCCAGCCGGCGACGGTCGCCAGTCTGGCCCCAGGCCAGAAGGCCGAGGTCCAGTTCGACCTCCCTTCGTCCGCCGGGGCCAGCACTGCCGCGGGGCGGGGCACCCTGGACGCCGCCAGCATCCGCGCCCGCAACGCCGCAGACGACGCCGAGTCGCACATCGCCGGCGTCATCCGGGAGATCGACATCCCGGCCCGCGTCCTACTCATCAACCCGCGCAAGGGCGGGGCCGTGAAGCTGTTCGTGGATGAGGACGCCAGGATCATGCGCAACGGCGCGCCCGCCCGGTTCGCGGACGTACAGGCCGGCGACCTCGTGCTTGACGCCACCTTCTATGACCCCGCAACCAGCACCATCGCCCGGTTGGTGGTGCATGAGCCGCGGGAGGTTGACTTCGCCGGGGTCATCTCAGGCATCCAGAAGACACGGGTTGAGCTGCCGGCCGGACCGGCCGCCGTCCGCCCGAGCGTGCTCGAGGCCCTCAGGGTCACGGTCACCAGGAGCGACGGCGACGAGGTCAACGTCC
>CAYWBD010000477.1:0-11951 GCA_964456315.1 uncultured Thermoflexus sp. | reverse complement strand
CGCCCGCGGCCACAGTCAGGCCGAGCGCCAGGGATAACAGCGACTTCCCGGTGCCACCATCACCGAACTGGACGTGCGGACGCCCCCGTTCTATAAGCCCGTCCACCAGGAACCGCGCCTGTCCGGGATGGGGTATCTGGTCGAGCCATGCACCCTCACCCTTGAGAGCACCCTCGCGCAGCCGGTCGGCCACAAGCGCCAGCATCCCGTCCCAGCCGAGGGCGAGCCTTCTGGACAGCCCCGCCGCGAGGTCGGCGCGCTGGCGCGGGACGCTCAGGTTCGTCCAACTGTGCGGACTTAGGAGTTCTGGGCCCGCGCGCACTGCGATCTGCGCCCGCAGACCACCCGCGGTCAGTTGCACACCCTCAGCTTCTAGCGTGACACCCATCGCGGGCCACGTGAAGCGCCAGCGGCCAACAGCGTCGCAGGACTCATCCGGCTTGGGCGTCGCGGTCAACATCGCCGGGCCAGGCGACGCGGCCGTGGTGGACGCGCGGACATGGAGCCATCCCTTGAGCGCGCGGACGACCTTCTCGCCGAGCGTGTCCTCCAGCGTCGGCCAGCCGGTCGCGGGCTGCCCTGAATCCAGCTTCGCCCATGTAGATGCGACGGCCCTCGGCCGGTCGCGCGCCTGTTCGTCGCCAGTAGCCTCCGCCACCGCCAGGATGAACGCCTCGGCGGCCTCAAGGGTGATCGCAGGCACGGACCGGAGCGCCCCCGCAAGAGCAAGATGAAAATCGTGCCGCCCGGACTTCTCACCGCGCGGCATGTAGCGGGCCACGAGACACGCCGAGGCCAGCCACGAGCACGACCGTAGCAACCCCGCCGTCGGGACGGCTTCCGGCTCCCCATCCTCAACCCACTGGATAGCCTCGCCTGACGGGTGGACAGAGCCGGGGAAAACGGTCTGCGAGCCGGTGCCGCGCAACTCCAGCAGCATCCCGCTCGCCTCATCCGTGATCGTGGGGTCCTTGAACGCCACCCGCCGGGTGTCGCCGGTGCCGTAATACAACCTGTGGCTGTCCGGGCGGCTGGCACGACCGAACCGGCCCCGCGTGGGCGGCAGGAACTCAGCCGCCAGTGCCAGCGCCTCGGGGCAGTCGAGGTCAACGTCCAGGAGTCCGCCGGACGGGACGCCCAACAGGACGCCGACGTTCTGCGGCTGGCCGTTGAAAAACTCCGGCAGAGTGGACTCGTCAATGACGAGGTTCTGCCAGCCTTCCAGCACCGGCTTCTTTGATCGGAACGGGATAGGCACCGGCGCAAGCTGACGCACGAGGTAGCTCAACGCGATCTCACGGGGTGGCTTTGGTTGCACTTGAATGTTCATGCCGCCCACCACATCACGACGCGGGCGCGCCGAGGGGCAGGGTCAGCAGCCGGGAGTGGCGCAGAGACTTTGGCAGCCGTGCCGGGCACACTGGCACCCGTTTTACGGGCAGCCGCACGTAACGCCAGCACGTACGCGGGCAGAGCTTCATCTGGGCTGCGGTCGTACACGGAAAGCGACGGCCTGGCAAGGTCGCGCACCGGTACGGGTGCGGGGGGCGTGATCGTTGGGGTCAACGTGCATCGAAGGTGGGCGAACTGGCCGCCATACAGGGCCGCGGGACCCTGACTAGGAGCCTAATTTCCTGTTCGGCCCGCTTGGGATCGCCATGCTCTCCCCGGCGAGCAGCTTCTCCAGCCGTGCGACCGGCACCAGGATGCGCGCCCCCAACTTGACGGTTGGCAACTCGCCCGACTTGGCGCGGGCATAGGCGTTGCTCCGGGAGATACCGAGCAACTGACCAGCCTCAGGTATTGAAATCGCCAGACGGTCCAGACTCATCACAACCTCGATTCACGTGGACACCGGGCGTTGCTTGCGGTGTCGGCCGGTGCTAACCTGTCCGCAGCGTCGCACAGTTGATTGCTGGGCCGTCAAGCCGCTATACGCAGCAAAAGCGCCGAACATGCAGCAAAGGTGGTATGGGGTGCCCTACACCCGCGATGAACGTGAAAAGGACCGGGCGCTCAGTTTGTTCGACCAGGGCCACAAGCCCGCTCAGGTTGCCAAGCAACTCGACATCCCGGAACGCACCGTCCAGCAATGGGCGCGTGAGCGAAAACTCGACAAGCCCTGGGAGCCGCTCAAGTCCAGCCCTGAGGACACGCAGGCAGTCCTCAAGGTCTTGCACGCGCTCATACGCGACACGCAGGGGCGCAAACGGTGGCTGGCCCAGCGCGAGGCCGAGCTAATTGCCTACCTGCGGCGGCTGGCCCCCGACGAATCGGTGCTGACGCCTCAGACCATCGCCACGTTCGCTTGGCTGTGCTGGCAGAACGAGGACAACCCCGAGAAGCTAAAGCCCCTGTTCCAATGGCTGGCGTTTGTCGCTGCGCGTCCAGCTTCGGGGTCGGACGCGTTTTGGGAGGCCGAAAAGCGGGGGCTGGTGGACACGATGCCCAATTGGTGGACTGACTACCGAACCGGAGAAGTGAAGATTCAAGGAGCGGGCAAGTGACAACAGACAAGCTCTGGAACTCAGGCCGGATGAAGTCGGGGATTCGCCAGCGCGGGCCGGACACGTTCGAGGTCGTCTACGACGCGCCGCGCGGCTCCGATGGGCGCAGGCGGCAAGTGTCGGTTAGCGTGAAGGCGCGGACACTGAAACAGGCCCGTGAGGAGCAACGGCGCATCCTCGCTGACCGGGACACCGGCGGGCTGGCGTCGCCCGAGCGCATGACGGTCGGACAGTTCCTTGCGCGCTGGGACCGCGACTACGTTTCTCAGAACGTTCGCCCCAAGACAGCCCGCGCGTACCGGACGGTCGTGAAGAATTGGCTCGTGCCGCATCTGGGCACAGTCCCGCTGTCCCGGCTGACCGCCGCGCACATCGTCGAGCTTCACGCGCTCATGCGGACGGCCCCGCGGAAGGATGGCAGGGCAGGGCACCTCTCAGGAAACTCGCGCCTCGGAGTTCACCGCGTGCTCAAGGAAAGCCTCGGCCACGCGGTGCGGTGGGGGTTGCTCCGCTACAACCCAGCCGACGCAATCGAAGCGCCAAAGGCCGATCACCTTGAGATGCGCGCGCTCAGCGCCGAGGAAACGCACCGGCTCCTGGAGGTCGCGGGGCCAACCGATATCGGCCCGGTCGTGCTCCTGGCCGTCAACACCGGACTGAGAAGGGGAGAGCTGTTAGGACTGAAATGGGGCGACGTTGACCTGGACATGGCCCAGATCAGGGTCGTGCGGAGTTTGCATACACTAGCGCACGGCGAGATGGTCTACACGGCCCCGAAGTCCCGCCACGGCCAGCGCCCGGTAGACCTGCCACCGTCAGCGGCCATCGCCCTGCGGAAGCACCGGGAACGCATGGAAGCCCGCGCGCAGGCGTTAGGGGCCGCGCTCGCGGATGAGATGCCCGTGTTCGCCCGGTACGACTTCAAACCGATGCTGGGCGACACGGTGAGCCATGTTTTCTCGGACATCGCGAAGCGGACTGGGCTTGGCAGGGTCCGCTTCCACGATTTGAGGCACACGCACGCGAGCTTGCTTCTCAAGGCCGGGACGCACCCGCTCATCGTGTCGCGACGGCTCGGCCACGCGGGTGTCGAAATCACCTTGAACCGTTACTCGCACGTCCTGCCCGGCATCCAAAAGGCGGCGGCGCTGGCCTTCGACGTGGCGTTGGGAAAGGGGCCGGGAGAGCCTGTCGGGGAGCCGGTTGGCACGCGGGAACCACAACCCGTCGGGTAGGCCGATGTTGGCAAAATGTTGGCAGACGGGCAAAAACAAGGGGCCGGACTCATCATCCGGCCCCAGTTCATTTCAAGATTGGAGCCGACGCCGGGATTTGAACCCGGGACCTGCCATTTACGAAACGGCTGCTCTACCGCTGAGCTACGTCGGCCGGGGGTAGCCTCGCTAGTCTAGCGCAGCCCGTTCTAGAGGTCATCCAGAATATTTCATCGTCAATTCGTTTCAGGATCTGGTTCTAAGTTCAGCAGCACAATTTCTGGATGACTTCTAGTGATGACATCCAAGAAGGAGACGCGTGCCTCCGGCAGGTAGAAACACGGGCCTGGGTTGCGGGGCTGACTGTGACGGGTTTGGTGCCCGCCCGCGGGGCCCCGTCGTGGTCACCGGCCAGACGCGACCGCGGCTTCAAGGCATCCTCGGTTCACGGCACCGGAGGTGGTGGGCCGGACTGACTGGACGGCGGCTGGCCGGGAACCGCGGTCTTCCAGCCAGGATGTGTCCGCCGCCTCCGGTCCGTGCTTGGACTCGCCTGAACTCGGCGGCCCGCAGTCCTACGCGGCCTCCGATGCCGGTCCGCGAAAGTGTCCCCCGCCCGATTCCGGCGGCGGACCTGCCCGGCCGGCCGTTTCTCCCGTCCGCGCCACCATCAAGGAGCGACCAGGATTGAACCGTGTAATACCTTTCGCAGCCCACTCGGCGCCCAGCGCCAGCTTCCCTGATGAGGCATCAGTCGCGCGGTTCGCACTGGACGCCGAGAAGATGTCGTCCAACATCTCGGGCACCGTGGTCACTTCGCCCCGTACGGTGCAGGTGGCGCTGACAGGACTGTTCGCGGAGGGCCACATCCTCCTCGAAGATGTGCCGGGCGTTGGGAAGACCCTGCTCGCCAAGACCCTCGCCCGTTCGATCTCAGGCAGCTTCAAACGAGTCCAGTTCACACCCGACCTGTTGCCGTCCGACGTCACCGGCACAAGCGTGTTCGATATGCAGTCCGGGCAGTTCCGCTTCGTCGAGGGGCCGGTCTTCTCGAACGTTGTCCTGGCGGACGAGATCAACCGGACAGGCCCGCGCACCCAGGCGGCCCTCCTGGAAGCGATGGCCGAGTTCCAGGTGAGCGTGGACGGAGAGGTGCGCGACCTGCCGAGCCCCTTCATGGTCATCGCCACGCAGAACCTCGCTGAAAGCCACGGGACGTTCCCTCTTCCTGACTCCCAGAAGGACCGTTTCATGATCTCGATGGGCATCGGGATGCCGACCGCCGAGCAGGAGGCGCAGATCCTGGAGCGTGCCCAGCGGGGCGTTCCGGCCGTCGCCGCCGTAATTGCGATTGAGCGCGTCACTGAGATGCAAGCCTTGGTCAAGCGGGTCGAGGTCAGCCACCCGGTGCGGGCGTACATCGTCAATGTGCTGCGTGCGACACGGGAGCACCCGGAGGTGGCCTACGGGGTGAGCCCGCGCGGCGGCACCGCGCTCCAGCGGGCCGCACAGTGCTGGGCCCTCTTCAACGCCCGGCCGTTCGTGACTCCGGAGGACGTCCGGGAAATGGCGGCCTACGTCATGCCGCACCGCCTGATGCTCAGGCCCGGCGCGACACAGTTGGCCAGCGCCGTCGTGTGCGAATCGGTCAACACCGTTCGGGTGCCGGCCTGACCGGCCAGTTGCCCGCGGCGGACACACGGCGCTCGCTTCTGCGCCCGCAAACCGGTCCGGCCTGCGAAGCCATGAGACCGCGATGATCACCAGACGCGGCGTCGGGTTCGTGCTCGCCGCGGTCGCGGTGTTCTTCGTCGCCAGCGCCACGCGAGTCGGCTGGGTACACATCGCCGACGCATTCCTCTGGGGCGTCGTCCTGGTCTCCGCCGTCATCCCGTGGGTCGCAGCTTGGGGACTGCGCGCCGATCGCCGCGTCATCGTCCACGGCAAGGACGGTCTTGCAGGGCCCCAGGCCGGCGACCCGGTCAGGATCACCGTCGGCCTCAACAGCCGCAAGGCGATACCAGGGTTCATGTTGTCGGCCCGCTACGCCGTCCTCGGCGCAGCGGGGGGGACGTCGCAGCACCGGTTCTTCTTCTCGTTTGTCCCCGGACGCGGCGCACGGCAGGCCCACGGCGACTTTTCGTTCACGAGGCGCGGCAGGGTGGACCTGGGCAGGGTCACCCTCGAGTGCGGGGCCCCGTTTGGCCTGTTCAGGCGTCGAAAGTCGTTCGAAAAAACCCGCAGCCTTCTCATCTACCCACGCTGGCACCACATGAGCCGGCTGGGCCTTCTTGACGCCAGCCGGGGCGATTCGGAAGGCCGGGTCAGGGCGCGCACAGGGTCCGATCTGGCAGGCTCACGGCGTTACGTATCAAGCGACCCCCGCCGCCACATGCACTGGCGCAACACCGCACGCACTGGGCGCCTGATGGTCAAGGAGTTCGACGCCTGGTCAGACCGGACGTTCGTCCTCGCCTTCGGGGGACAGTGGGGCAGCCCCGCCGCGGGGGACACGCCGTTCGAACACGCGGTGCGGATAGCCGCCAGCGTTTCCCGGCCCATGTTTGCAGACGGCGGCCAGGTCTTCATCGCCTCGGCCGGGCGGCTCAGCCCGTCATTCACAACGTGGCAGCAGCTGATGGCTGAGTTGGCGGTTATCGAGCCTGGGCAGGACCTGCTCGTCCCGAGGGCGGTTCCCGCAGGCGCACGCGTGCTCGCCGTTATCTGCGCAGATGACCTGGCAAGCGCGTCTGCGCTCACCGCGTTCGCCAGACAGGGCATCCCGGTCGCAGCGGTCGTCGTCGACCGGTTCGACCCGCCGGCGCCTGCATCGGGCACGGTGGCGATGCTGCGCAGCTCGGGAGTCGCTGCAGTTGCTTGTGAGCGTGGTGGGACCGAAGAGGCCGTCCGGGCCGCAGAGCAGGGCCTGTTCGTTGCGCGAAGTCCCATCTCGTCCCAGCGCACGCCTGCCGCGCACCCAAAGCCGCGTGCCGAGCGCGAGGTGGCCGCAGCATGACGGGGAGCGCGCCGATCACCGTCGCTCCGGCCAAAGCTGCGTCCCGGGAAGGACTCTGGCGGGTCTACCGGCGGCTGTTCTCTGACCGTCCGGAAAGGTCACGCAAGCTGCGCCTGCTGACCCTCGCCGCCTCGGCCTGGGCCGCGCTCACTCTGGCCTACGTCACAAACTCACCCTGGCCTCTGGCGTTCCTGCCAGGTTTCGCACTCGCACACCTGGTCAGCTACCGCAACCTGCGCAAGCGTGTGCCGCTCCTGTCGGTTGGCATCGCAGCCGTCATCATCACCGCCGGCGTAGCGATGCGGTTCGACCTTGTGCTGGCGATAAGCGGGGACCGGGTGCCAGTCGCCTACTTCATGCTGATCTCAGCGGTGGCGGCCGGGTTCGAGATCCGTACCCGCTCCGGCCTCTATACACAGCTGGTGTTCAGCGGGCTCGTCATGTTCTTTGCCGGCGAACTCGCCTTCGGCAATGAGTTCGGGCTGTTCTTGACGGCGTACCTGCTCTTCGTCGTCGCATTCCTCTCGATGGCCCACATCACCGACCAGCGCGAGGATGCCGCCACAGTCGGCTTCGACAGTCCGCCCGCGGCGGCTGGCTACTGGTCTCTGGTCATCATTGGCGTCGCACTCGCTGCGCTGGCCGCGTTCCTACTGCTCCCCTGGGACGCCTCCCAGACTCCCCAGGCGGCCCAGTCCTCCGTCCTGCCATTCAACGGCGATGACGCTGGCGCGACCCCCGGCGTGACCCACGACGGCGCCCGGTCCGTCATGGACGGCGCAGCTGGCGTCGGCGCGGCGGCGTCCGGGCCCGGAGGCGGCGCGACTACAGGGGCCATCGCCGGTGTTGACCCCAACACAGTAGGCCCCGTGCCCGACGAAGAAGGACCAGCCACCGGCTCCGCGCTCGCAACCGGCGTCGTGGCCCGAGTCCGCAGCCCGGTGGCGAGCTACTGGCGCGCCGAAACCCTGGACAGGTACCTGCCTACCGAGGACGGCGCCGGGGTCTGGACCTCGACAATTGCTGACCAGCGGCAACGCGGCTTTTTCAGCGGCGGGCGGGGCGACGAGGCCGCGGACGATGCCCGCTACCTCCAGACGGTGTTCGTCGAGCAAACACTGAGGCGGCCTATCGCAGGATACGACCCGGTCGCTTGGGCCCTGCCACTCGATGACTTTGGACGCCCCGTCCTGGAGCCGGGCAGCAAGTACCAGGCGGTCTCCACACAGCCCGACCTCTCGGCGTTGGCGCTCCGCTCGGACGCCAGCGAATGGGTCCGCAGCGAGTATTCAGCGCTGCCCGACGCCTCTGAACGCCTTACTGCGCTCACAACTGCGGTGACGGCTGGGGCCGCGACGGACTTTGACCGCGCCGCCGCCATCGCCGCCTACTTGCACGGCCTCAAATATGACGAGAAGAGCACGTCGCCGCTAACGTCCAGCGCCCCGCTCGAACAGTTCATCACAGGCGAGGCGCCGGGGTCCGCCATAGACTTCGCCACCGCGGCCGCCCTCATGGCCCGCGCTGCAAGCCTCCAGTCCCGCGTCGCAACGGGGTACCTGCCCGGCAAGTTCAGTCCGTACTCAGGGGCTAGCTCAGTCACCGCGCAGGACGCGCACGCCTGGGCAGAAATCAGGTTCCGGGACGCCGGCTGGGTCCCATTTGACGCCTCGACCAGGCTGGACCTTCCCACACCAACGAGCCTGACCAAGCCGCCGCCCAGGGGCCTGTCGACGCTGATTGAACACCGGGTAGGGGACAGCCTGGCATCCGCCGCCCGGAACACGCCCGGAAGCATCGCCTCCGCAGTGAAGAAGCTCATCAGCAGCTGGCCGGTCGCGCTGGCCAGCCTGGCGATCACGCTGGCCGGGGCCGGCGGGGCCTGGTGGGCCTGGGCCAGGTCAAAGCGCGGCGGCCGGCGTCGGCGCGACTTCCAGTACCGCATGCTTCAGGGCAAGGATCGCCAGCAGGTGCTCAGGGCGTTCGCTGCCGTCGAACGTAGCCTAGCCAGAAGTGGGTTCCGGAGGCGGCGCCCGGCAGAGGACTATACGGCCTATGCCGCCGCCGCGGCAGCCACGGGGTCCGCGGAAAGCATCAACAAGGCGGGATCCGCGGCGTCAAGGGCAGCCTACTCGACCGTCCCGATCTCCAGAGCCACCCTCTCGGACGTGCTTGAGTCGCTGCAGGCGTTGCGCCGCCGGAAGGCGAGGCAAGTCGCCTGACCTTGCGCGGCACCCGCGTTCCCTGCCGGGCGCCGCCGTAGCCGGGCCTCACCCGCAGCCGTAGACACGTCCCAGCCGCCCTAGAACCCGGCCCTGGACCTGCCCAGCACCTGCGGGTTGACCAGGTTTTCAGGCCGCTGGCCTGAGAGCACCCGCACCACTTCCTTCGCGGTGCGCGTCTCCAGCTCGAGGGTGGACGACTGCGAGTAAAAAGCAGTGTGGGGGGTGATGATGACGTTCGGGTGCCCAAACAACGGGTGGTCCGCCGGCGGCGGCGCAGGCTCAAGCACGTCGAGGCCGGCTCCGGACAGGTGGCCCGACGCCAACGCCTCGGCGAGCGCGTGTTCGTCCACCAGCCCCCCTCGGGAGCAGTTCACCAGGATGGCGTCCTTTTTCATCAGTGCCAGTTCACGCTTGCCGATGATGTTGCGCGTCTCGGCGGTCAGCGGGATGTGAAGCGACACGAAATCTGATGCTTGGAGCAGTTGCTCAAACGTAACGCCTTCGGCTGGCCCAAGCTTCTGGCCCGGCTTCAGGCTGCGGCTGTACGCCAGCACGCGCATGCCAAACGGCGCCGTCTTCGCTGCCAACGCCTTGCCGGCGCGGCCGTAGCCAATGATCCCCAGAGTCGCGCCACGCGTCCGGCGCATCGGCTGGTTCAGCTTGACACTCGACCACCCGCCGGCCTTGACGGCGCGGTCGTGCTGGCCCAGGCGGCGGTTCAGCGCAAGCAGCATCGCCAGAGCGTGGTCCGAGGTCTCGTCCACGCAGTAGTCCGGCACGTTTGTCACGACTATCCCGAGCTCAGTCGCTGTCGGGATGTCGAGGTTGTCGACCCCGATCCCGTACCTCGACGCCACCTTGCACTTCGGTGCGGCCCTCAGCACGGAGCCGGGCACCTTCGCAAAGCAGAACATGATGGCGTCCACGTCCGCGGCCAGCCTCCGCAGCGTGTCCTCCTTGCCGTCCGGGGCAGGCACCAGCTCGACGCCCGCGCCCTCCAGCACGTCACGCTCCGGGTCCAGCGACGGCCACACGTAGTCGGTGATGAGGACTTTCTTCGTGAAGTGCTGCGTCATGGGCGCAAAGGATAGCGGAGCGGACGCTGGGCGCGCACCGTGTCAGGCCGTCAGCGGCACCGGCAGCGACATGGGCTTGAAGTGGCAGCCCTCTACGAAGAAGTCAAAGAAGTCCGGCGTCGTCTCCAGCTCCACGTGCTCGATCTTCTTCACGAACTCCTCAAGCTTGCGACGCAGCGGCCCCGACAGCAGCAGCACCGTCGCACCCTCCAGCGAGGCATTGCCGACCTTCACGATGCGGTCGAGCGGCACGTTGGCGATGAAGCCGATGTCCACCGCGTTCTTCACGCCTATGTAGTTGGCGAACCCGCCGGCCAGGTACAGCTTCGAGAACTTCTCCTGCGGCAGCCCGTACTTGCGGGTGAGGATCGACTGCCCGCAGTAGTTCGCGGCCTTCGCCTGCGCCAGCGCAGAAATGTCCTTGCGTGAGACCGTGATGCCGCTTTCTGGCACGACCATGAACTCGTTGACGCCGCGCTCGAACGCGCCCAGCTCGTTCATCGTCCCCGTGCGCCGGAGCTCGGCGAGCAGGTCGACAAGCCCCGACCCGCAGATGCCCGCCGGCGGCGCGCCTCCGATGGTCTCGGTCTCCACGCGCCCGTCGACGAAGCGCACCTTCTCGATTGCGCCGTCGTACCCCGGCATCCCGTACTTGACCTCGCCGCCCTCGAAAGCAGGCCCGGCAGGGCAGGACGCCGCCAGCATCCTGTCCCGCGTACCCACCACGACCTCCGTGTTAGTGCCAACGTCGACCAGCATGAACGGCTCCGTGGCGTCTTCGAGGCCCAGCGCAATGATGTCCGCAGCAGTGTCCGCGCCCACATGTGAGGCGACCAGCGGGCCCCCGTAGACGTCCGCCCTGGGGTGGATGCGGACGCCCAGGTCTCCGGCTTTGACGCTGACCGCTGTCGTCGGACGCTTGCCCGCCAGGAAGTCGTGCTCCGTCAAAGACTTGTACGGCTTCTGGCCGACCGTCTGCACGTCCAACCCGAAGAAGATGTCCCGCATCGTGGCGTTGCCCACGACCACCATCTCGTAGATCTGGCGGCGGCGGAGCTTCAGGCGCCGGCACATGTCCCCAATCTCGAAGTTGACCGCAGACAGCATCACGGACTGGAGCTCTCCGCGGAACTTCCCGCCGTCGTAAGAAATGCGGCGCATGATGTCCGAGCCGCCAAACCGCTGCGGGTTCTCGAAAGACGCCGTCGCAGCGACATCGCCGGTCTCCAAGTTGACCAGGTTCATGACCACCGTGGTCGTACCGGCGTCGACCGCCAGCCCGTAGATGGCGCCGCGGTAGTCGTCTATGCGCTCTCTTTGCCCATCTGCTGCGGACCGGGCGGTTTCCGCCTGCAGGCCCGTCGCAGCGCCGGGGCCGCGTCCCCCGTCGTCCGGCGGCGAGCCCAGAGACTGGGCAAGATCCCGCTTCGGCGCAATTAGGAGTGGCCGGGACATAGACTCGGGAGACGGGGGAGGTGGCCTGCCGGAGGCGTCGACCCAGACGCCGCCGTCCTTCTTGAAAACAAGCGGCGCAAGACTGACCTCGCGGCGCGTCCCCTTTGTGAGTATCCGCGGCTGACGGCGCAGGACTGCGAACTCGAGTTCCGCTGCCGAGTCGACGATCTTCGCCTGGCAGGCGAGGCGGTACGTGCCGCGCAAGAATGACTCGGCATCAGTAAGCGGCGAAAGCGCGGCCGCGCCCTGCTTGACCTCCACGATGCATTCGTGACAGTCGCCCGACCGGGCGCACGAGGTCGGCACGCGGACGTCAAGGCTGTCGGCGTAGTCGAACAGCGATTTGCCAACAGCAAGCTCGGTCCGCTTGCCAGCGAAAATCAGTGGGGACATGGGCACCAGAGTGGGCGCAGTCGCGACGCGGGCGCACACCAGCTGTGGGCAAGAGCAGCGCCGCC
>CAYWBD010000476.1:0-3092 GCA_964456315.1 uncultured Thermoflexus sp. | reverse complement strand
GCCGCCGGGCCGCAGTCGCGCGCCCCGACGCCGACGCCCTCGGGCACTCCGCGGGCGGACCCGACGGTCCGGCCGACTGCGACGCCGACACCTGCTCGTCCGGCAAACCTGCCGCCGCTCCGGATAGATGCCGGCCTGTTCCTCAGCCCGCTGTCCGACTCAGAGCGCTCGTGCGTGCTGCGTGCTTTCCCGCGGCAGCAGCTTGAGCAGGCCCTCGGCGAGTACGTCCGGGCGCTAACGTACCAGGGGCTCGGCGAGCCGGAAACGCCGGACATGACCTCGTGCTTCCCGACGGAAGAAGGCGGGTCGAAGTTAGCGCTCGGGCTGGCCCGCACGATACTGAAAGAGTTGCCAACGCGGCCTGCGCCCGGCGGCGTCGGGAAGTCAGCGCTGCCTCGCACAGACGCTCAAGTCAGCGACCTCGTGGCGAAGCTGCCAGAGAGGTCCGGCGGTTACCGGCTCATACCCCAGCTCGGGTTCACCAATCCGGGGAACTACCTTGCCACGTACCGGCCTGACGACGATCTGTTCCGCACATTCCGGCTGACTGCCCAGGAGCTTTCGACCAACCGCGGGTACCCCGTCGGCTGGACCGCGGGGGAGTACATCGCGTTCGTTGCTGTTGGGTTCGCAGCGCAGCGTGTGCCAACGGACGTCGAGGACGTGTCCCCGATCGAAGCTGGCCGGGCCGGCAGCGTCGTGTGGCTGCGCCACTCCCAAGAGGTCGCGTCCGGGTCGTGGCAAAACGTTGCGCTTTGGGGCGACGCGGATGGCGCGTGGATCTTCGGCGCCACAGGGGACGATCGCGGCGAGCTTGACCTGGCGATGACGGCGTTCGCCAGCGCGACGTCGGGCAGGTGAGGTCCCACCGGGAGACGTTGGCGACGGGGCTCGGCGCCCTGGCGGGCTGACCCCAGCCAATGCGAGGCAGTCGTCTATGATCGCCGCATGGATGTCCCAGACCGGCCGAAACTCGTTGCGCCGCCTGCGACGGGGGTCCGTGTTGCCTGGCAGGCCGTCCCCCAGGGCGTCCGGGACGTGGTCGAGCAGTGGCTGGGAGATCGCGTTGTTGCTGCTGTCACGCAGCCCGGAGGGTTCTCTCCGGGCCTGGCGGCGAGACTGCTTACGGCACGAGGGCGTCGAGTGTTCGTCAAGGCGGTCGGGCCGGAGCTAAATCCGCTCTCCCCTGACTTCCACAGGCGGGAAGCTCGGAACGCCGCGGCGCTGCCCGCAGGGACGCCCGCGCCGCGCCTGCTCTGGAGCCACGACGAAGGCCCGGGCGGGTGGGTTGTGCTTGCCTTTGAGGACATTGACGGCCGCCAGCCCGCGCAGCCGTGGGTGGACCACGAGCTTGACCTGGTGCTCGCCGCGATGGAACGCCTCGCAGCCGCGCTGACACCGTCGCCACTGCCAACCGGGTTGTGCGGGACCGCAGGCGACGTGTTTGCGCGCAGCGTGAGCGGCTGGAGGCGGCTTCAGGCCGAGCACCCCGTCGGCCTTGACGCCTGGTCGGCGCGCCACATCGACAACCTGGCGGGTCTGGAATCTGCCGCGCCGTCGGCCGTGACCGGCGACACGCTGTTGCACCTGGATGTCCGCGCCGACAACATCCTGCTGACTGCCGACCGCGTCTACTTCGTTGATTGGCCGCACGCATGCGTCGGGGCGCGCTGGGTGGACCGTGTGCTGATGGCTCCTGCTGTGGCGATGCAGGGCGGCCCGAACCCTGAGGCGTTGTTGCGGAGCGACCCTGCCGTGGTCGGCGTTGAACCTCGCGCCATCACCGCTACCGTTGCGGCATTGGCAGGCTACTTCACTCGCCAGGCGATGCAGCCGCCTCCGCCGGGGCTTCCCACCGTTCGCGCATTCCAGGCGGCGCAAGGCGCAGTCGCACGGCAGTGGGTCAGTGAACGCACCGGCTGGGAGTGAACGGACCGCCGGCCAACGGCACGCGGTGCCGTGCCCGTTCGCCCTGAGCTTGTCGAAGGGCGACAGCTGGGTGGCCGGCGTCCTGTTCGCGCTTCGACAGGCTCAGCACGAACGTCCGAGACGTCCCTCCGCCGCCCTCATCCCTTCACGCGCCGCCATTTCCTGAGGCTCGCCATCTCACGAGGCGGGTCGAGGTGGCGGCCGACCTCGACGTAGGAGACCTCGGCAACGTAAACGTCGCCGCGTGAGTCGACGGCCACCGAATGGGGCCATAGGAACTGGTCCGGCTCCTCGCCTGGCAGCGGGGCCCCAAGGCGTTGGACCTGCTTGCCGTCGCGCGTCCATATGCCCAGGCAGTGCCCGATGTTGGGGACGTCACGCTGCACGGGCGGTGGCCCCTGCTCGGCGATGTAGAGGTTAGTGTCGCGACCCCTACCCGAGAAGACCGCCACGGCTTTGTGGACGTGCCACTCCCTCACGTACTCGCCCTCGACCGTGAACACCTGGACGCGGTGGTTTTCGCGGTCGCAAACGACAACCCGGTCGTCGCCAAGCATCGCGATGTTGTGAGGCAGCGAGAACTTGCCTGCTCCCGTGCCGGGCGCGCCCCACGACAGGATGTGCCTGCCCTTGCGGTCCAGGCGGTGGACACGGGAGTTGCCGTACCCGTCCGATATGAAGAGGTCGCCAGTCGCCGCAGAGACCGCGATGTCGGTCGGCTTGTTAAACATCTCGCCGCTCTGACGGAGCGCGGGCACGCCGGTGCCGACTGTCATCAGCACGCGGCCTTTCTGGTCGCACTTGTAGATGCGGCAGCCGACGTCGTCCACGAGCCAGACATTGTCCTCGTGGTCGATGGTGACGGCGTGGGCGCGCTTGAAACGGGACCCGGCCCACCCGCTCACGGTGTTTCCGTACGGGTCCTGCATGGACCGGAAACCGCCGTAGGGGTCATCGTTGCCCCACTTGTCCAGGAGTTCACCTTCCGGGCTGAACACCAGCACGGGCCAGTTGCCGCGGTTGAAGACGAAGACGTGGTCGTCGGAGCCGACGGCGACTGAAGTGGCTTCGCGGAGCCAGATGCCGTGGGGTATTTTGGCCCAGTTTGCGACGGGCTCATATGCCGTGCGGGATGTGGCGGGTTTGAGGGGCCTGTGGACTCC
>CAYWBD010000475.1:0-5324 GCA_964456315.1 uncultured Thermoflexus sp. | reverse complement strand
GACCCCCACGCCCGGCCCCATCCCGCGGCCGCTTGAGGGCACGCCGGTTTCCAGCGGGAACACCACAGTGAACGGCACAGTCCTCGCCGGCGCGGTCACCCTGACCGTTCCTGCGGCAGCCTTGAACATGAGCCTGGTCAGGCAGCAGAACAACCAGGCGATCGTGACCGTGGACGTAGCGGCGACCACCCCGTGGGAGCTCTACATCCGGGACGCCAAGACGGCGAACACCGGTCACATGACGAGCGTGCTCGGCCCCGGTCTGGTGGACGTGCTCCTGCAGTCCTTGCGGGCGCAGCAGGGTTCCAACTACGTGGACCTTGCCAACCCTGCAGGCGGAATGCTGGCCAACGGCCTCCTGAACCAGGCGGGCATCAACGTGACCTTGAACCAGAGGGTCGAGGCGACTGACCCGGCTGGCAACTACTCGATCTCGCTGCTCTTCGAGGTGTTTGGCATCTTCTAGGCCGGCGCTGCGAGCGACAGCAGGTGAACGATATTGGCGCTGCCAGGCACCCAGCCTGGCAGCGCCGACAAGCATAAACAGGCCACGGGGGATGTTGGTACCCGAACTGCCCTCCACTTGGAGGGACGACCGGAGGTTTCGAACAGCATGACAAGAACCAAGTTGCCCCTCATCCTCGCCGCCGTGGCAGTCCTTACGTGGGTGTTGTTGGCCGGCGTGCTTGCGGCCCGCGCACAGCAGCTTTCTGGCCTGAAGGTTGACCAGCTGGTGCTCCAGGCTAGTGTGAAGGCTGGCGCTACCGCCACCCATTTCATCCATGTGACCAATGGCGAGGCCGCCGATGTCAGCGTGGAGGTGCGCGGCATCGGCCAGGCGCCAGATGGCTCATTCCAGTCCTTTCAGGCCGAGAACGACGAGAACATCTACTCCGCCCGTGGGTTCATCACAGTCAGTCCCGCGGATTTCCACCTGGAACCGAACATCCCACAACGGGTGACCGTCCGTGTAGACGCGCCTGCAGACGTTGGCGCAGGCGGCCGGTATGCGACGTTGTATGTGCGGAAGAGCGGAGCTGACGCGCAGGACGAAAACGTCCAGATCACGTCTGCCATCGCGGTGAGCGTGGTCCTGGCCGTCTCAGACGGCGGCACGCTTGAGACCTCAGGGTCGATCAGCGCCTTCGAGCTGGGCGACCTCACGTCCGGTGACCCGGTCTCTGTTTCTACTGTCCTTGAGAACACCGGCAACTTCCACTACAAAGCGTTTGCCCAGGCCACGCTCAGGGACGGCAGCGGCCAGCAGTACTCCTGGACCAGGACACAACTGAGCGACGCCTCAATCCTGCCGGGATACTCCAGGCAGTTCGACCTGCAGCTGAGGCCGACCGGAGAGCTGCCAGCCGGGACGTACGTGGTTGGCCTTGAACTGATCGGCGCCAACGGCCGGACCATTGACTCGAGGACCGAGCAGGTGATCATTGCCGCGCCGGTCTTCTTCAAGGACAGCTCCAGCCGTGTTTCCGGGGCGCCCGGCGACGCGCCGTCCACCGGGGCCGCGCCGGGGGCTGGACAGGCAGCGAGCGGGGCGTCGCTCCCCTGGGCCGCCCTGCTGGCCGTCGCGGCTGGCGTCGCCGCACTGATCTTCATTGCCATCGTCCTTCCACGTTCCCGCGCCCGCAGGGAACGCAAGCCCGCCCAGTGACGCGGGGTCAGGGTCTCGGGGGCGTTTGGAGCCGGCGCACACCGCTGCCGGGAAGGCTCACAAGCGCCCTTGCGGCCCTACGGGCGGCGTTCCGGACAAAGGCGCTGCTAGCGCTCCTGCTGGCGGCATCTGCACTCGCGCTTGCACGCGGTCCCGCTGCCGCCCAGGAAGTTAGTGCCGAGATCTGGGTCGAGCCCGCGGACGGCAAGGTGACCAACGCCGGCTCCATTACGCTGGAGGTGCACGTCCGGTCGAACGTCCCGATCGGTGGCATGTCGGTCAACCTCATCTACCCTGCGCTGCGTCTCCGTGCCTCTGGGGTTGCGCTGGGACGTTCATGGCGTGACGCCACTGTGCCAGATGGGATGCCCCTTTCGGACGTGCTGATATCGGCGCAAGCCTCGGGACTCGCGGTAACGCTGATGGCCCCCGGTGAGCCCTACCCGCCCGGCGAGTACGCCGTTGTGTTCCTACCATCGGTGGCGTCCGGCCCGGGCGTGGTAGACATCGGCGTCTGGAAAACATCGACGCTGTTCGGCGCGGATGGCAAGCCTATACCGACGAAGCTCACGCCGGCGAAGATCACGATCTCGGAGAACATACTGCCAACAGTTGAACCCGAAGTGACACCGATACCCACCGCGGTGGCAGAGAAGGGCTTGCTGTCGCTCTCCAGCCAGTCCGCCGCGCTTACCGTTGGCCAACCGCTCACGGTCCGCGTGATCGCCAGAAGTCCGCTTCCCCTTGCGCTTGCCCAGACGGACATCAACTTCGACCCGCAAGTAGTCCAGGTGCGCAACGTCCAGGTCGGCGCGAACTGGCGAGGCGCCCAGTTCGTTACCGGGCCGGGCGGGCGCTCGCTGGCGCAGTCGATCAACGAGGCCAACCGGACAGGATTGCTGAACGAACTGGCTCTGTTCCTGCTGGCCGGAGAGGTAGCCGAAGGCGAGTCTGAGCTGTTCACCATCACGATGATCGGGGTGGGAGGCGGCAGGGCCGAGATCAGCCTGGTGCGTCCGATCCTCGGGCCGCCAACAAACCGGGGGAGGCCGCTTGACATCACAGTCTCGCCGCTCGCGATCGAGGTAACCGGGGCGCCGCTGCCATCGCCTGCGCCGTCCCCGGCAACAGACTCGTCGGCTCCCGTCGCACCAACAGTTCCCGGTAACGCCACGCCCGGGATTGCTCCCGAGGACCGGATCATCATCCAAACGGTCGTCATCGGGACACCACAACCCGCGACGACCCCGATGCCGACCCCGCTCGGCGGGGGGGTGACGGCCGTCGCCATCGCGCCGCTGGCGGATGCGACAGTGCAGCTTTCCCCGGCCAGCACGACTACGAAGCCCGGCAGCCGGTTCGAACTACGCTTCGGACGGCAGTCTCAGACCGTGACCGGGCCGGCAAGCGTCATGGTCCAGTTTGAGCACGATGTCCTCCAGGTGACCGGCGTGAAGCCCGGACGGGAAACCGAAACGGCCGGCCTGGGAGTCCTCGGCGGCGATGCGGACTCCATCGCCGAGGCGAACAAGACCGGTCTCCTGAGCATAGGGGTCACCAGCGGAGACGGCACGCTTCGGGCTGGGGCGCTTGACCTGGCGGTCATCGAGATGACCGCGGCGTTCGAAACGACGACCTTCGTCAGCCTGTACGAAGCGCACGTCCTGGACACTTCGGGAACTGAAGTCCCTACAACAGCCGGCGCACCGGCCCAGGTGGAAGTAACCCGTGAGGGGGCGCTCGCCGCAGGCGCCGGGGGCGGCTCCGGCGGCGGCATCTCGTGGATATCCCTGGTCCTGATCGGCGGCGGAGTGGGGGCGCTCATCGGCGGCACGGTCATCGCGGCGCATGCCCGCAAGCAGATGGCGATCTACCGCCGCAAACGGGCTGAAGGGGAGGGAAGGCCTGTCGTGGACAGGGGGTGGGTGCCACTTCCGCGCTGGTGGCCACGGGCTGCGGCATTGACGCTTGCGGCGGCGCCCATTGGCATCCTTGGGTACCTGGTTATCGACCTGACCGTGCACAGCATGCCGGCGTGGTCCGTCCCCGGACCGCGCGAGCTGTTCTCGAACGAGTTCACCGGCAGGTTCACCGGCGGACTGTTCGACGACGACGTGTTCGGCCTCGTCCCCGCCATCTGGGGCACCCTGTTGGTAGTAGTGATCTCTGTAGGCATCGCATTCCCGGTGGCCCTCGCGGCGGCGGTCGTGTCCAGCGAGTTCTCCGTTGGCAGGCTGGGTCTGGCGATGCGGACAGTTATGAGCTCCCTGGCAGGTATCCCACCAATCATCTACGCCCTCATGGCGGTGGCGTTCGTGGAGCTGATCATGATCCCGAAGTTCGCAGGCGGCTTCACCTACTCGACGTTCGACCCGGCTGTGGTCGGTTCCTCACCGGAGGCCTGGCCCCCTGCGGACGTGCCGTGGAACGCCGGGGCGCTGCCCTGGTCTGGCGGGGGCCGGGACAACAGCACGCTCCTCGGCGGGGCGATGCTTTCTCTGTTGCTCATCCCATTCCTGATGCCGCTCCTGGACGATGCGATAAGGGCGGTACCCAAGGAGCTTAAGCAGGGCTCGATGGCGCTCGGCGCCAACCGGTGGCACACACTCCGGAAAGTGACGCTGCGGGCGGCGGGGCCCGGGATCATCGGAGCAGCCGGGCTGGTAACCCTGAAGGCGCTCGGCGACGTGCTCATAGTGGGCCTTGTCATCGCCTGGGAAAGCCCGCACCTGCCGCAGCCGCTCTTCGACGTGCTTGAGAGGACCGTCCCACTGACCGCGGCAAGCGCTGGGGCTCTCGGCGGCGTGCAGGGCAGTTGCGTGCCAGAGCAGTGTTCCGCCGGGTACTTCGCCGCATTCCTGGTGCTTGGCGCCGCGCTAGTCGTGATCGTCGCCACCTCGGTTGGCCAGCGGGTCTTCAAGAGGAGACTCGGCGCATGAAGCTAGAGGCACACCAGCTCACCGTGCGCATACCGCTCCGGCCCGTTACCGCTGTCTTCCACAGGGTGAGTGCGTTCGAGCGTGTGGCCCTGGCCTGGGCCGCAGGCGGGGTTGCGCTTGGCTGCGTGGCCGCGGTGTCGAACGGCTTCGACCACCTGAGCCTGCCCTACCTCGCCAGCCTTGCGCTCCTGCTGGCCCTCACGGCCGCAACGGCCAGGGCCGCCGACGGTCGCTGGGACCGCGAGCTCCTGCTGCCCCTGGCGCTGGCGCTGGCCTCAGCGGTTACGTTGTCATCGCTCCCGGAGTACGCCTTCGGCGGCAACTTCAACACCATCATCCATAGGTCCCTCTTCACAGTAGCCGCCCTGTTCGTCACTTGCCTGCCGACTATATCTGTGCTCCTCTTCAGGGTCCTCGGCCGCACCCCGACGGCCCGCGACACCTCCCGGTATCCCTACATCCTCTTCCCCGTGGCGGTGGCGCTGGCCGCCTACGGGGTGCTGATCTTCCGGCTGGTCGCCTTGGGGGCGGGCGAGTTCAACTGGCAAGTCATCGTGACGCCGTTCGGGCAGGCCGCCGAAGGCAGCAGTGCATACACGGCAGGGATGCGGAACCACATCCTCGGTACATTCCTGCTCATCGCGTTGACCTGGTGCATCTCGCTGCCCATCGGACTCGGGGTCGGCGTCTACGTGACCCAGTATCCCGGCAACCTGGCG
>CAYWBD010000474.1:0-5163 GCA_964456315.1 uncultured Thermoflexus sp. | reverse complement strand
CACCATGAGCTGCCTCCGCTTCACCGTCTAGCGCGCCGGTCACCGTTCGCCCTGAGCCTGTCGAAGGGCGGATCAAGTATCGCTGGCCCGCCGCAGGTCGCCGTTCGCCCTGAGCCTGCCGAACGGGTCGAAGGGCGGATCAGGTCGAAGCCTAACAGCGGGCACCGGCGCAATTTCTACGCGCGCCTACTTCAGGTGCTTCCCGAAGAACGCCAGCGTGCGTTCCCATGACAGCTTGGCCGCCGCCGCGTTGTACACGTCCGGACGCTCGTCGTTAAAGAAGGCGTGCTGCGTCCCCGGGTAGATGTGGAACTCCGCCTGCTTGCCCGCCGCTTTCAGCGCGGCCTTGACCGCGGGCAGCGCATCGGTCGCGCCGTCGTGCTCGGCGAAGTGGCCCTCGATGGGGCACTTCACGCCCTTCCAGTCAGGGCTGCCCTTCGCCAGCACTCCGTAGAACGGCGCCGAGGCGTCAACCGCGCCCATGGCCGCAAGATACAACGACATGCCGCCGCCCATGCAGAAACCCACGCAGCCGACCTTCTTCGGCGTTACCGCCGGGTGCGACCGCAGGTACGCCACCGCGCCCATCATGTCTTTCCCTGCCTGCTCGATCTTGAGCTCCATAAGCAGCTTGCGGGCCTCGTCAGGCTCCGTCACGGCCTTTCCGTGGTAGAGGTCGGGCGCGAGCGCGACGTACCCTGCCGCGGCCACGCGGTCGGCCACAGCCTTGATGTGCGGCACCAGCCCCCACCACTCCTGCAGCACGACGACCGCTGCGCCCTTGCCTGACTTGGGCAGCGCCAGATAGCCCGTCGCCTTCTTGCCGTTGCTCGCGAACTCGACCATCTTGCCAGTCATCGGTCACCCTCCAGGGCTGGCGCGCCAGCCAGCTGCCGCGTCATGTTTATCAGGCCCGCAATCATACTGCGGCCCAGCCACCGGGAAAGCGGCAGACTGCGCGGCAGGCCCTGCCCGCGGGGCTGCGTGATTCCGCTTGTTGCGCGCCTGCCCGATGTGGCGTCAGGGGCGCCTGGAAACCTGACGATGACCAGACTCGCCTTGCTGGCCGTGGCAGGGGCCGCGGGCACACTCGCCCGCTACGGAGCGGTCACGCTGTTTGCGAAGTACGCCCCTTCCGGGTTCCCGTGGGGCGTGTTCGCCGTGAATGTCGCCGGGTCGTTCCTGTTCGGCCTCGTCTGGGTGATGAGCGAGGAGCGCGGCTGGGTCAGTCCCGACGCCCGCCTGATCGCCCTGACTGGCTTCATGGGCGCGTTCACGACGTTCTCGACGTTCGCCTTCGACAACGTGCAGCTTGTGCGCGGCGGGAACTGGGCGTGGGCAGCTGGCAACCTGATACTGAGCAACGCGGCCGGCGTCCTGGCAGTGCTGGCCGGGTTCCGGCTGGGCCGCGTGGGCTGAACGGCGCTAATCTGCCCGGTTTACCGGTGGCGTCCCCAGGTGCGCGGTCAGCCCGGCAAGGTAAGCCTCCAGCGTGCCAGCCTGGTTCATGAAAAACTTGGAAATCACCCGGAAGAATGCGTTGTAGACCTCGCCGTCCTCCGTCACGGTCACGCGCGTGCCAGTCCCTTCGGGAGCCAGCGTGATCGTCCACTGTCCGCCGTACGGGAGCTTTGGGTCGGCGATCTTGCGCACCAGCCTCTTTTCGGGGACCGCCTCCAGCGTTTCCAGCGGCAGCTTCCCCCCACGCCGGTCGACAGTCAGCCAGACCTCGTGCCCGTTGCGGTCTTCGATGCGACGGGACTCTCTGATCGCTGTATTCCACGCCGCCTCATTCGCAAAGTCGGCGATCACCGCCCAGACCCTGCCCGGCGGCGCAGGCACTATTGCGGAGCGCGTCACGCTGTGGGCCTTCGGCAGCATGCGGCCGATCAGCCACGCAACGGTCCCGATCGCTGCCACGACCGCGACGGCGATGTACAAGATGCGCACGGCGCCTCACCTCCGGCGGAGCTGGCCTGTGCCGCTGGCCCGCCGCCCGATTCTCGCACGGCGTAGCCTGTAGCGCATGTCTTCGACGACCGCCGCCGTCGCGCCACCGACGTCCCTTGCCGACCTGCCATACCGCCGCAAGCTGCTGCTCGTGGCTGCGCTGACGGTCACCCTCTTCGTCACCACGATGAACCAGACGGTCGTGTCGACGGCGTCGCAGAACATCGTCGGGGACCTCGGCCGCTTCGAGCTGTTCACCTGGCTGTTCGCGGGGTTCTCGCTGGCCTCTGCTGTCGCCGTGCCAATCATCGGAAAGCTGTCGGACATGGTGGGCCGCAAGCCGGTGATCATCTGGTCGCTGGCGGTGTTCCTGGCGGCGTCGGCGGCCGCGGGCGCCGCGCAGACCATGACCCAGCTCATCGCGGCCCGCGTCGTGCAGGGGGCCGGGTTCGCAGGCGTGCTGGGCAGCGTGTGGATCATCATGGCCGCGATGTGGGCGCCGCGGGACCGGGCGAAGTGGCTGGGCGTGACATCGGCAGGTTTCACGCTATCGGGCATACTCGGCCCGGTGATCGGCGGTGTTATCTCCGAGACGCTGTCCTGGCGCTGGGTGTTCTTCCTGATCTTGCCGGCCGGGGGCGGGGCGCTGGCGCTACTGCTTGGCTGGTTCCCGGCCCTGGCGCGCCCGCAGAAGCGACCGAAGTTCGATCTTGGGGGCGCAATCACGTTCGCCCTGTTCGCAGCCACCGGGCTGTTCGCGGTCTCTGCCGGCGGGAAGACCTTCGAGTGGGGCTCGCCCGTAATCGTGGGCATGCTCGTGGTCTCTGCCGTGTCTTTCCCGGCGTTCCTCTTCATCGAGCGGCGCGTGAGCGACCCCATGGTCCCACTGGACCTCTTCAAGTCCCGCGTGTTCAGCGGCGCGATGGCTGCCTCCATGACGATCACCGTGACGTTCACCGTGGTCACGGTGTTCATGCCGCTTTACATCCAGGGCGTGCGCGGAGAGCGGGCGACGGCGTCAGCCATCCCGCTCATGGCGAACGCGCTCGGCGTGGCGATCGGGTCGAACCTCGGCGGGCAGATCATCTCGCGCCTCGGTTATGTCCGGGAGGTCGCGGCGTTCGGCCTGGGCCTGGCGGCCGCGTCGATCCTCTACTTCGGCTTCCTGAGCCCGGACACGCCGATGGCGGCGATCGTGGGAGTGGCGCTGCTCCTGGGGATAGGCGTGTCGTTCGGTTTCACGTCGTTCACTGTGCCGGTGCAGAACGCCATGCCGCAGGAGTCGCTGGGCGTGGTCACGACGAGCCTCCAGTTCGCCAGGGTGCTGGGCATGGCCGTCGCCACCGCCGCGCTGGGCGCGCTGCTGCTGGCGCGCATCGCCACCGGTGGCGCGAGCTCGGCCAACCCGGCCGAGCAGATCAAGGACCCGGAGGTCCTGGTCTCCCCGGCGCGAATATCCGAGGCCCGCGCCGCCTACGAGGCGGACGAATCGCTGGGCACGGCGGCTTTTGATGAGGCCCTTGCGGCATCACGCGCCCGCCTCAACTCTGCCATCCAGACCGTCTACAGGGTCGCCGCCGCGGTCAGCGCACTGGGCGTCGTGTTCTCATTCGTGACGTTCACCGGACAGGTGCGTGTCCGCAAGAGAGACGCTCCCGGCGCACGAGCATAGGGGCCTATTGCATCGTGCCCCCAAAGGGCGTGCGATGCCCGCCGTTCGCCCTGAGCCTGTCGAAGGGCGAGCGGGCAATTCGGCGCAAACGAGATTCTGAGGCCGAAGAATGGCAACGGGCCGGCGTCCCTACGGCACGTCCACCCTGGGCGGCGGGTTGAGCACGGGGTGTATCGCCAGCAGTGACGCCGTCTGCTTCGAGCCGTTGAATATCCCGTGCCGCACGGCTTTCTCGCACAGGAACGAGTCACCGGCCTGGAGCGGGATGTCGTTCTGGGGTCCGTACACCGCGTTCAGTGAGCCGCGCAGGCAGAACATGTCCTCTTCATGCGCCGGGTGGTAGTGGTTCGGCGCCACCGCGCCCGGCTCGAACACAAGCTCGCCGAAGTACGTGGACTTCGCGCCGCGGTAGTCGCCGACCATGTCGTACCGCGTGATCCCAGGCCGGAACTCGTAGGCCTTCATCTGCGACCGGATTGCGACGTACTTCTCCGGCACGCCGTCGGTCAGCTTCGGCTCGGTCCCCTGGGCCAGCAAGTCGGTCGTCACGGGGTTAATCATCGGGAAAACGGTGATCTGGCGGCACGGGCTGCCGGAGCGATTGGCAAACCCGTGTGGCACGCCCGCAGGGGACAGGATGCAGTCGCCGGCGCGCGCTGTGAACCGCATGCCGTCGAACCAGCACTCAAGCTCACCTTCGACAATGAACTGCGTCTCCTCGACGTGCGGGTGGACGTGGTACGGGACAGTCGCACCGGGCGCGTAGGTGAGGTCGCCGACGTGCAGCATGGTCGCGCCCGTAGACGCGCCGGCCAGCGCCCGCCGCCTGATGCCGGGGTACCTGTCTGCGATGACCTGGTCGCTGCGTCTGACGATGCTCAAGTTCTCTCTCCGCCTACGGCAGCCCCTCTCCCTGGGAGGGAGAGGGCGAGGGTGAGGGTCGAGGGTCGAAAATACCGCTCGCTTCTACGGGTGCACCAGCACCCTGATCGCGCCCGAGCCGCGCTTATTTTCCGCGGCGGCGAACGCGTCTGCAATCTTATCGAGCGGGAAGTGGTGCGTGATGATCGGGCCCGGGTTGAGCCGGCCCGCTGCCATCAGCCTGAGCGCAGTATCGTACTCAGACCTGCCTCCCCACGAGGACAGACTGTTCGACCACCGCAGCGTCAGCTCGCGCCGCATCGCCAGCGATGCGTCTATGGTCTGCGGGGTGTTGAACACGCCGAGCACGACGATCGCGCCCCCGCGCCGGGCCATCTGTATCGCCTGCCCGAGTATCTGCGATGCCCCTCCAACGGTCTCCACCACCATGTCCGCGCCCTGGCCGCCCGTGCGGTCCATCACCGCCTGCACAGGGTCAGTCGCAGGAGACACTATGCCCTCGTCCGCCGAGCCTGACTTGACCGCCACGTCCAGCGGCTGGCTGCGGGTGCCCACCATGATGACCCGGCCGGCGCCGTAGACCTTCGCGACCTGCCCGAACGTTAGCGCAATGGCGCCCGCGCCGATGATGACCAGAGTGTCGTCCGGCGACACCGGTG
>CAYWBD010000473.1:0-5337 GCA_964456315.1 uncultured Thermoflexus sp. | reverse complement strand
CGAGCACGGCGTCCCGGAGCCCCCATTCAGGGTCGCCATGGTGCTCAGCTCCATCCAGGCGATCCTCCAGGCCGTCGAGCGCGGACACGGCGTAGGCTGGGTCTCGTCCATGGCGCTGGGCCCCTCCTGGGAAGGCAGGGTCGCGCCCGTGCGGCTCACCGGCATTCCGCTGCGCAGGCGGCCGTACCTGGTCCACGATAGACGCCGCCGCCTTTCTCCACAGGCGGGCGCGTTCAGGGCCCTGGTGCTCGACGACCGGGCCATGCGCAGCAGCTGATGTCTACGCAGGCCAGGGTGCACGCATGCCCGGGCACCCGGACATCGCGCGCTCACCATAGCCGTGAGGTAATGAGACGCCTGAAACACCGTCAGCGCCAGCGTCTGGTCCCGCCTGTGACATGCCGCCGTCCTTAGCGGCAAGCCAGATATCCTTAGCAGGGCGCGGCCCGTCAGGGAGAAAGCGGTACCAAGATGGCTGGAATAACAGTATTCAGTTCCAACTACTGATCCTCCTGCCACATGGTGAAAGAGTTTCTTTCGCTGATGGGCGCCGAGTTCACCGAGCGGAACGTCTCGGTGGACCTTGAGGGACGCCGGCAGCTGTTGGCCCTGGGGTTTGACACGACGCCGGTGACGGTGGTGGGCGACGAGGTCATCGAGGGTTTCGACGGGGCTGCCCTCGAACGGGCGCTTTCCAAACTGCGCGGCGGGTGACCTGACGCAATTCCAAAGATGCTCGCCACCAGCCGTGTGTTCGCCAGCTGAGCCAGGCCCACCGCCGCGGCGTCTCCAGCCGGTCTCGGCTGCCCGCCGCGCCTACCGTGCCTGGCGCAGCCGCGGGTCCAGCGCGTCGCGCAGGGCGTCGCCCACGAAATTGAACGAGAGCACCACGAGGAAGATCACGAGGCCCGGCATCAGCGTCAGCCAGGGCGCTCGGTCGACAACCTCGAAGGCGTGACGGAGCATGCCGCCCCAGGTCGGTGATGGCGGCTTCACCCCCACCCCCAGGAAACTGAGCGACGCTTCCAGGAGGATCGCAGATCCGAACGCCACTGAGGCCTGGACAATAACCGGCGCCAGGCTGTTTGGGATCAGGTGCTGCAAGATAATCCGGGAGTTGCTGGCTCCAGTGGCGACAGCCGCGGTCACATAGTCCCTCTCCCGGACCGACAGTATCTGGCTCCGGATCACGCGCGCGATGGCGGGTGTGTACACCATGGCCATCACGATGATGATGTTGCGTATTGAGCCGCCTGTCACGGCTACAAGGGCGAGCGCCAGTATGAGGCTCGGAAACGACGCCAGGGCGTCCATGGCGCGCATGAGGACCTCATCCGTCCATTTGCCCACCCAGCCCGCGACCGTGCCCACAGTGATCCCGCCTGCAACCGCGATCAAGACGCCGGTCACCCCGACTGTCAAAGAGACGCGGGCGCCGTATATCAGCCGGCTCACCTGATCGCGCCCGAGCCTGTCAGCGCCCAGCCAGTACTTGCTTCCGGGCTTCGCCAGGCTGTCTGTCGGGTGGATCTTTACCGGGTCGTAGGGGGCCAGCAAGGGAGCGAAGATCGCGGTCGTCAACGCGATCACCAGGATGAGGACCCCGAGCTTGGCCATCCGGGCGCGCAGTACTGCCCGGACGGTTACGAGGGACAGCCACTGGCCGCGTGTCTCGGCGTGTGCACGCACGGCCTCCCCGGTCCCCGTCGCCAACGTCACCGATTGTCGGCCCACACGTGCCTCCTCATCTCAAGGCCCGTTTACTGATAGCGGATCCGCGGGTCAACGTACATGTACGCCAGGTCCGCAAGCAGGTTGGCGGTCAGCACACCCACGGTCACCAGTAGCAGGCCCATCTGGATCACGAGAAAGTCCTTGGCCAGCACGGCGTCAACGATGAACCGGCCCATGCCGGGCAGGAAGAAGACGGTCTCAGTCACCACTGTGCCGCCCATCAGTCCGCCCAGTTGGAGGCTCGTGATTGTTATGACCGGCAGGAGTGCGTTCCGCATGGCGTGGACCCAGATCACGCGGCGCTCACCCAGGCCTTTTGCGCGGGCGGTCCGGATGAAGTCCTCCCGCAGGACCTCGAGCATGCCGGACCGCGTCTGGCGCATCGTTATGGCCGAGAGCGCGAGGGCGAGCGTCATGGTCGGCATCAGCATGCCCTTGGCCCACAGCACCAAATTGTCCTGCGGGCTGACATATCCTCCGGCCGGCAGCCAGCGGAGCCACACGCTGAACACGATGATCATCAGCAGCCCGAACCAGAACGAAGGCAGGGCGATCCCAGAGACCGCGAAGCCTGTCGCCGCGATGTCCTGCGCCGAGTTGCGCTTGAGCGCCGAAATCACACCCAGCGGGACTCCAATCAAGAGCGACACAAACCACGCCATCCCCGCGAGCTGCGCGGTGAAGCTCAGGCGGCCAACTATCTGGGGGAACACGTCTTGTTTGCTGAAGAACGACGTCCCCCAGTCCCCTCTCAACACGTCCCCGATCCAGTCCAGGTACTGGATCACGATCGAGCGGTCGAGCCCGTACTTCTCGCGGATCACCTGCAGGACGGCCGGGTCCACCTGCCCCGTGTCATCCGCGGTGGCAAGGAGGCGTGCCGGGTCGCCGGGCAGGATACGGACCAGACCAAACACCAGGATGCTGATAATGAACAGGACCGGCAGGAGGCCAATTACGCGGCGTGCCAGGTAACGTTTCACGGCTTCGGCGCCCTCCGGTGCGGCTCAGGCAAGCAGGCGCAGTTTCCACGCGGTCCGCGACCCGCGCCTAGAGGTCCTCGCGTACGTCCGGCCAGCACGGCCCTGTGGCGGCCGCGGCGCGACCGGCGCGCGCCGCGGCTATCCGTGCTGTCCGGCCTTACTTCTTCACCCAGAAGTCCCCGTTCCGTACGAAGCCGTCGCCGCGGTGGGGGTTGGCGTCGCAGCCCCCGGTGTTGGGGGTGTAGCAGCCGATGTAGTTCACGCGCAGCATCACGGGGGCGTAGGCCCAGACGTTCTCCAAGGCGACCCGCTGGGCTTGTTTGTAGAGCGCGGCCCGCTTGGCGTCGTCGAACTCTAGGTTCGCTTTCGCGAAGAGGTCATCGAGCTGGGCCTGCACCTTCAGGTTGTCCGCGCTAAGGCCGGACCCTTTGTCCTTGCAGATGCCAACGGGACGGTTGCTCAGCCTGGTGTCGAGCGAGCTTACGAGGAAGTGCGGCAGCAGGATCCCGGAGCCTGTCTGGTGGATGTGGGTGGCGCACTTGTCCATGAGCGCCGCGACCTCGGCGTTGTTGGTCAGCACCTGGAACTCGAACTTCACGCCGATCTCAGCCCATGCGCCCTGCAGGAACTCGCAGAACTGCTGTCGTTCCGGGGCGCGCTCGCAGCCCCCCTTGATGACGACCGGCATCGGGAGGTTTTTGTCTTTGGCGACTGCCTCGACGAGCTTCTTGGCCGCCGGCGGGTCGTACTTCAGCGCGCCTTCCCAGACGTCCTTCAGGTCGGCGCCAAACGGCGACTCGGGTGGGAACACGTGCGAGTTGGAGTCCCGCAGCACACCGAGGTAGACCGCCTGGTTGAGGGCCTTGCGGTCCACGGCCTTCACCATCGCCTGCCTGAGGCGCAGGTCGTCCAGCGGGGGAAGGCCGTTGTTCCAGGCCCAGCCGTCGTACCCGACGCCGGTGAAGTCCCAGACCTTGATGTTGGCGTCCTTCTGGGCCTGCCCGACCATCTCAGCCTGGAGCCACGACACGTTCAGTTGCCCCGTCACCAGGGCGGCGAGCCGCGTCTTTGTCTCTGGGATGATGAGCACCTCGACCTCGTCAGCGAACGGCCGGCCCCGCCACCACTGCTGGTGCGCCTTCCACTTGGTCGAAACTCCGGGCCTCCACTCGACCAGCGAGTAGGCCCCGGTACCTATGGGCTTGCTCTTGTGCGCGTCGGCCCCGCCGATCTGGTCCCAGTTTTTCTGGGAGTGGATGAGCGCCTCCCGGTCGAACATCTTCGCGACGAGGTTGGCATCGGGCGAGGCCATTGCGACGTCAACTGTGTAGGCATCTATCGCCACGACTGCCGAGACGGCCTTGAAGGCGTCCGGGCACCCGGAGCAGCCGGCCCCGGCGGGCTTCTTCCACCGGCTCAGGCTGAACACCACATCCTCGGCGGTCACCTCACCAAGGCCGTTGTGGAACTGGACTCCCTTCCTGAGGTGGAAGCGCATGATCAACCCGTTCGAAAACGCCTCGAACGAGTACGCAAGCGATTCTGCGGCGTCGTACTGGCGGTCCTTGCCTATCGCCACGAGCGGTTCCATGCCCGTGTAGAAGTACATGCGGTCGAATGTGCCCGTGGCCTGGTAACCGTCCGGGCTCGTCTCCGCCCGGAAGAAGCCCACCTTCAACGCGCCGCCGTACCGGGCGTCGGCTGGCGCAGGGCGCGGCGGGACGACGGCAGACGTTGATGGGGCCGCCGTGGCGACCGGGACGGCTGTGGCGGCCGGTCTTGTGGGCGCCGTCGTGGCGGTTGCGGCGGGCGCCTGTGTCGCAGTCGGCTGCGCGGTGGGAGGCGTAGTGGCGACGGGCGCCGGAGGCTGCGTGGCCGTGGGCACGGGTGCGGCGGGTTCTTCGCCCCCGCAGGCGGCGAGCGCGGCTATGAGCAGGAGCAGCGCCGAGCACCCAATGACTCGAAAGCTGTTGAACCGCTGAGGTGCGAGCACTGGCATCGGAGTCCTCCTGCCACACTTGGGGTCAGCGTCGGCCTTTCGGGCCTGCTGGGCGAGAATCTATTCCCGGACTGTCGAACTGTCAAACCCGCCGAGTGTCAGGGGCCTCATGTAAAATTCGTGAGGGACCTGCCAGGGCCGGAGCAAGCATGGAGGTGTTTCGTAATGGTGGCGAAAACGGCGGACCCCAAGGTAGATTTCGTCCTCAAGCAGATCGAGGCCATGGTGGCCGCCGAGGGCGGCTCGCTCGAACTGGTCGGGTCAGACGAGTCGTTTCTGAAGGTGCGTTACCTGCCAGGCGTGAACGAAGAATGCCCGGAGTGCGTGCCCACCCTGCAGCAGGTCAGCTACTTCCTGCAGGCCTCACTCAAAGTCCACGCGCCATACGTGACCACAGTCGAGGTGGTGTGACCCTCACGCCGGCTGGCACGCCCGCCAGGGTGCGTCCCGGCATTCGTGATTCCGCGTGAACTTGACGGGTGTAAGATCGCGCCCTGCACGCCTGTCCAGGCGTGAGGCCTCTTTCAATCAGGAGTGACGCCAGATGTTTCTGCTAGAAGTCATGAACCCTGTCGCAGCGCAGCGCGGGCTCGTCAGCGCCGCCAGCCCGAACAAGAGGCC
>CAYWBD010000472.1:0-2950 GCA_964456315.1 uncultured Thermoflexus sp. | reverse complement strand
TGATGGCCGTGCTTTTCCCGGAGCCGTTGGGGCCGAGCAGGCCGGTGATACCGGCGTGCACCTCGAACTCCGCGCCGTCCAGGGCAAGCACGCTGCCGTAACGCTTGGTCAGGGAGCTGGCGCGGAGCAGAGGCGTGTCGGGCATCGCAAAAGTATAGGGCTGCGCCGCAGGGACCGGGCCGGGCGTCAGTGCGCCGCCGGGGCGCGCGTCGCTGGCACACCAGACAGGCCGTAAAAAGCAGTCGCGTTTCCTCCGAAGATGGCCGCTTTTTCGTGGGGCCGGAGCGACGAGAAACAGGACCGCGCCGAGTCGATGACCTGCTGGTACCCGCCGGCGAGGAGGCACACGGGCCAGTCTCAGCCGTACATGAGCCTGTCCCAGCCGAACATCCCCAGGACGTGCGCGACAAAGGGCCTCAGGTCGGCCACCGACCATGCCGAGTGGTCCGCCTCAGTGACCATCCCGGACACCTTGCACATGACGCCCGGGATGTTTGCGACGCGGCGCATGTCGCCGAGCCAGGGTTCGGCCCGGCGGCTGCGGATGTCTGGCTTGCCGATATGGTCCACCACAGCTCGCAGGCCGGGTACCTGGTCCATGATCGGCGGGATGTACTTCAGGTGCCGGGGACGCACCAGGAAGTCGTAGGCCAGGCCGCGGCGGGCGACCTCTCGGAGGCCACGGACGGCCTCAGGCCGTGCGAGCCAGTCGTCGTCGGGTTCATCGTGCCAGATATGGCGGACGCCTTTGAACAGGGAATCTTTTTGCAGGTCGTCGAGGATGTGGCCGACGCCGGGTTCCGTCAGGTCCACCCAGCCGACCACCCCGGCTACAAACGACGTCTCACGCGCGACTCTGAGCATCCAGCGCGTCTCTTCTACGGACTGGTGCGCCTGGACGATGACCGTCTTGTCCACGCCGGCCTGGGTGAGCAACGGCACAAGCTCTGCCGGCCCGTAGCTCCGCCGCAGGACGCTGTCGCCCTGCGGCATCCAGGGGTACGACCGGACGTTGATGTCCCAGAAGTGGTGATGGCTGTCTACGACCAACGCGCTAGCTGGCGGGTGTGGCTGCAACGGCTGTCCCTTACTCCCGCACCGGCGCCGCTAGTTCTTCTTGGCTCTCGTCGCGCCCGGCTTCCCAGCCCCGTCGGCCACGATCTTGCCGATCTCTGGCCAGCCCCGCGAGGTGCCGGTGTTCTTGGGGAAGTCTGCGTCGCAGTACCAGAGGGTGCCGTCCTTGATAGTCAGACCGTGGGGGAACGGGCCGTCATCAGGGATCTGGATGCGTTCCATCTCCCGGCCGGTCTCGGCGTTGTATTTGACGATGGTGCGGATGCCGGTATACGCGCACCATATGCCCGCGCCGTCCCGGGCCAGCCCGTGTGCGCGGGGGAGGTCGACGTCGAATTTCTGGACGACTTTGAAGTCCTTCTTCGGGTCGACCAGGTAGATGGCCTTCGGGTTGAACTGCGTGACCCACATCAGGCCGCGGTCCCACTTGATTCCGTGCAGGCCTCCCCCGTCCGGGGTGCGGTAGCGGCCCACGGCCTCGCCGGTCTTCATATCGAGCTTGTAGATGTAACCGAGGTGGGTGTCGGTGGAGCGGTACGGCCTTGACACCGTCTTCCCGTTGGACCCCGTCCAGATGTAGCCGCCGCCGACTGTAATGCCTGACCCGTTCTCCGTCGGAGTGTTGATGACGCGCAGCAGCTTCCCACGCTCGTCAGTCACATACACGTTGTCGGTGAGCTGGTCCATGACAAACAGGCCTTCGTCGGTCCACTGCAGGCCGTTCGGCATCTGGCAAGGCGTCTCGAACGCTTTCACAAACTTCATCTAAAGGCCCCCTTCGGTTGCGCGGCCCCAGTTCTGGTGCGCGCGCTGGACATGATGTTGGCCCGTGCGGCGGGAGTCAAGCCTCGGCCCGGGTGAGTGTCAGCAGGGGCACAGGCCGTGCGGTCAGTAGTAGAATGCACCTGGCTGGCCCTCCCGAGACCCGGACCTTGGCGGTTGCCTGTTTCTATTTTCTCGCCACATGGCCTGCCACGGAGCCGCGGATGCGCTGGCGTTCCCCGCCATGCATGCACCCCCTCCCCGTTTCACTCACTGGTGCGCATGCGGGCTGTGAGAGCCCGTTGTGCGTTGTTTCACGCGCCCCTGGAGGCATGAATGGCGTCGAAGTCGACTACTGAGCTATCGTCCCGCGCTGATGAGCGGGTCATGGTGTTCATTGACGGCAGTAACTTATACCACGTGCTGGGCGAGAACTGCGGCAGGCACGATATCCAGTTCGACAAGTTCGGGCTGAAGCTGGCTAACGGCCGCGACCTTAGGCGGGTCTACTACTACAACATCCGCCAGGAGTCCGACCGGCAGCCCGACGCCTACCGGGAGCAGGAGAAGTTCCTGGCCTCGCTGACCGAAATGGCGTACCTGGAAGTGCGGCTTGGCGTCTGGAAGCAGCGCGGCGAGGAGATGGTCGAAAAGGGCGTCGATGTGATGCTGGCGACCGACCTCGTGGTCAAGGCCCTCCGTGACCAGTACGACACTGCGATCGTGGTGAGCGGGGACGGTGACTTTTTCCCGGCGATGCAAGCTGCCAAGGACGCAGGAAAGCACGTCGAGGTCGCCGCGTTCGAGTCAAACCTTTCTCCCGAGGCGGCCCGAGCCGCTGACCTGGCTTTCATTTTCACGAAGACGTGGTTCACGGGCCTGTGGATGTCCGCCCGGGGCGGCTCGCGCCGAGATGACGTGGCCGACGTTGCCAAAACAGAGGCGCCAAAGCGGTCTCGTGCGCCTGAGCCGGGCAGGTCGCCTGAGCCCAGGCCCGCCCGCGGCGGACGGCGCAGGGTTTCGCGCGTTGGCGTGGGCGCAGGGACCTCCGTCGAGCCCTCGCCGGGGCCGGTTGTCAGCGCAGTAGAGCCCCGGCCTGAGCCTGTCCGCCAGG
>CAYWBD010000471.1:0-8058 GCA_964456315.1 uncultured Thermoflexus sp. | reverse complement strand
CTCCTCCGCGCCCGCCACCTCGGCGATTGCGTCACCTGCGCTGCCAAACGCCACCTCGTGGCGGACGTCCACTGTCCCGGCCGGGAACCTTCTCGCAGCGGCATGGAGGTACGCCATCACCTGGGCGCGGCCCCGCTCGGCAGCCGCGACAATCGCTGCCCGTCCTGCCAGCACTGCCGGGTCGGCCACCCGGGGCATCTCCGCAGCCTGCCCGTTCAAGGTCGGCTGCTCGACAACGCCCAGCAGAGTCACACGCGCCTGGAGCCGCCCGGCCAGCGGCGCGACCCACTGCAGGACGCGCTCGGACTCGGATGAGCCGTCCAGCGGCACTATGATCCTGTGCGGCTTCCAGTCCGCCCGAGCCCAGCGGCGTGCCTGCGGCCTCCCTGCGGGCCGGGCCCGTCCGTGTCCTGCCGTTCTCTGGGTTTCTGCCGTCTGATTCATCTCGACCTCGCTGCCTCGGTGACCGTCACGCATGTCCGCACGCATCTCTTGCCCTCCGAACTTAAGCCCAGCGGCGTGAAGTCCGTGTGAGGACTTGACCGGCCACCGTATCTCCAGTGTGAGGCGACCTGACTCGGCCGCGCCCCGGTGCTAGACTCACGCACCGGCCCGTCCGCACGATTGCGGCAGCGCCACTGTCAACCAGACGCCACCGGGACCCTCCGTCCCGCGTTGAACCACAGCCCAGAGGACAACACGCCATGAAAAGCCTCGCAGCAGTAGACACCGGCTACGGCAAGCCCCTCGTCATAGACGAGATAGAGGTCCCGTCTCCCCGGCCTGAGCAAGCCCTGGTCAAGCTCTACTCGAGCGGCGTCTGCCACTCGCAGCTCCACCAGATCCACAACAAGGACGCCGTGCGCCCCTTCGTCATGGGCCACGAGGGCACGGGCGTCGTGAGCAAGGTCGGCAAGGACGTCACCCACGTCAAAGAGGGCGACACAGTAATCGTCACATGGGTCCCCCGGCTGCCTGAGAAGGGGCGCCGCCCGCCCTACACCAGTGGCGCGACCTACCACGAGCAGCCTCTTGGCGGCAACGTCTGGACCTGGGGCGAGGACGTGCTGACCACCGCCGACTATGTGATCAAGGTCCCATCAGACACACCAAAAGACGTCTCAAGCATCGTCGGGTGCGCCGTGCTTACCGGCGCAGGCGCTGTCCTCAACACGGCGAAGGTGCGGGCAGGCGACTCTGTCGCCGTGTTCGGCGTCGGCGGCGTCGGCATGTCCGCGCTGCGCATGGCCGCCATCCTCGAGGCCCACCCGGTCATCGCCGTTGACCTGCACGACGACAAGCTGGCCTACGCCAGAGAGTTCGGCGCCACACACACCGTCAACGCCAGCAAGGTCGACCCGGTGAAGGCGATCATCGACATCACCGGCGGCGGCGCTGACTTCGTCTTCGACGCCATCGGCGTCAAGAAGACCATGGAGCAGATCCTGCCGGCCACTCGGGGCGGCGGGCCAGGCGCAGACAATCACGGCGGCTGGGCCGTGCTCATCGGCTGGCCGCAGACCGAGATCACGATCGACCCGAAGCACTTCATGCAGCACCAGCGCACGTACCGGGGGTCCCTCGGCGCGACCTACCCCGAGAAAGACTTCGCCATGTTCCTGCGCTGGCACAAAGAGGGGAAGTTCGACCTCGACCGGCTCGTCACCAAGCGCTACACGCTGGACCAGATCAACGAGGCCTGCGACGACCTCCAGAAAGCCAAGATCCAGGGCCGCGCCATCATCGAGTACCCGGCCATGAAGTCCGACGGGAAGAAGGCAGCGGCCGCGCGGAAATAGGCCGCCGCCGCGCGGACGGGGTCGCGCGTGCATGTCATCCTGAGCGAAGCGAAGGATCTCTTCTGCCGCTATCAGCCCCGACACAGACGGGAACAAGGCCGCGGCGAGGAAGCGGTGAGCCGGAAAGGCGGTCTCCCTCATGCCGGGCGAAGCCGAGGCATCTGACGCCTGGCCAACCGGGCGGGCTCGCAACGCAGGCTGACGCCAGGACCTCGTCCGCTAGAATCAGCCCCGGTTGTTCCTTGGGCTGATTCGTTTCGCGATAGGGGCGCGCTGCTGTGCCGCTGCACATGAACCCGCAGGAATTCGTCGCGAAGTGGCGCGGCTCCCCGCTCAACGAGGCTGCTGGATACCAGGAACATTTCCTTGACATCTGCCGCCTGGTGGGACACGGGACACCTGCTGAGTCGGACCCAGACCAGTTCACCTTTCAGAAGCGCAACAAAAAGGGAGCGGCAGGCGTCGCCTTCGCTGACGTCTGGCTGAAAGGAAAGTTCTGCTGGGAGTACAAATCCAGGGGGTTTGAGGTCGAGAAGGCCTTCCAGCAACTCCTCAACTACCAGCACAACCTCGACAACCCTCCGCTCGTCATCGCTTCTGACTTCGAGACCATATTCGTCCGCACTGCGTTCAACGGGTTCGTAAAGGCCGAGTACCGCATCACGCTGGACCACATCCTGGACGGCTCACTCCGGGTCGATGGCTCGCGGTTCTCCGGGGTCCAGGTGCTAAAAGCCTGCTTCGAGGACCCCGACCGCCTCAAGCCCGTCCAGACCACCGAAGACCTGACCCGTGAGGCCGCGAAGCAGTTCGGAGCCATCGCTGATGACCTGCGCGGTGACGGCAAATGGGGCAATAAAGACGAAGCCGTCGCGAAGTTCCTCACCCGCGTGCTGTTCTGCATGTTCGCAAGTGATGTCGGCCTGCTGCCCAGGGGCATCATCGCCGAGGTCTACGCCTCCAACCAGAAGTCCTACAGGGACTTCCAGGCCGCGCTTGCTGACCTGTTCACCAGGATGAGCACCGGCGGCCGGTTCGGCCCGCACAACATCCTCCACTTCAACGGCGGCCTGTTTGACTCCAGGGTGGAAGACCTGCAGGTCCACGGCGGCACCATGCACGCCTTCGTCGAGGCCGACCGCCTGAACTGGGCAGACGTTGAGCCGTCCGTCTTCGGGACACTCTTCGAGCGCATCCTGAACCCGGACAAGCGCTCTCAGCTTGGCGCGCACTACACCCACCGCTCCGACATTGAGCTGATCGTCAAGCCCGTGCTGATGTGGCCCTTTGAGCGTGAGTGGGACGCGTTGCACCCGGAGCTGGAGACCATCGGCGACTCTGCAACGCCGGACGCCCCACACGCCATCCGGCAACGCCTGCAGGAGTTCATTGACCGCCTCGGCGCGGTCCGTGTGCTCGACCCCGCCTGCGGCTCAGGCAACTTCTTGTATGTCAGCCTGGCGATGCTCAAGGAGCTGGAGCAGAAGGTGATCGCGTTCGGCACAGACTGGGGCGTGACGGACCTCCAGCCAAAGGTCCACCCGCGGCAGCTCTACGGCATCGAAAAAGACCCCTACGCCCACGAGCTCGCCAGCATCGTCGTCTGGATCGGCTACCTCCAGTGGAAGCATCGCAACGGCATCCCGTTCGGGGACGAAATCCCGGTCCTCCAGCCACTGGACAACGTCAAGCACATGGACGCGGTGCTGGACCTATCCGACCCGGCCCATCCAAAGGAGCCCGAATGGCCAGAGGCGGAGGTCATCGTCGGGAACCCGCCATTCTTGGGCACTACTGCTCGTATGAGGCGCGAACTATCAGATCGAAACGTGGATGCCCTTTTTGAGGTCTACCAAGGCCGAGTGAAGCATGGGGCTGATCTATGCTGCTACTGGCATGAGAAAGCTCGGGCAATGATCGAACATGGTGCCACCAAACGTGCGGGTCTCCTGGCTACACAGGCGATCCGCAAGGGAGCGAGCCGCCAAACGCTCGACCAGATCAAGAGGACAGGGGACATCTTCTTCGCCGAGTCAAATCGTCCGTGGATTCTTGAAGGGGCGGCGATCCGTGTGTCCATGGTCGGTTTTGATGATGGGACGGAGATACGGCGCGTTCTGAACGGGAAACCTGTCACAAGAATCAATGCCGATCTTACTTATGATACTGATGTCACCAGCGCCTATGCACTCAAAGAGAACATTGCCGTGGCGTACCATGGCGACAAGAAGGGCGGAGACTTCGAACTAACCCCCGCTGAAGCTGAGCGCCTGCTTAGGGAACCGCTCAATGTGAACGGCCGCCCAAACTCTGATGTAGTGGTGCCGTGGCTGAACGGCAAGGGTGTCACTGGGCGCCCAGCAGGGTCGTACATCATAGATTTTGGCACCGAATGCGCAGCGGAATCTGCGAGTCAGTATGAGGCGCCATTCGAACTGCTTCGGACGCGGGGACAGCCTGACAAGGCGAAGTCACGCGGCAACCCCAAGACTTGGTGGCTTCACGAGAGACCGCGCCCAGAGATGCGCCAGGCTGTCGCGGGACTTGACCGGTTCCTAACCACTCCGCGCGTCGCCAAGCACCGGACATTCAAGTGGGTGCGTAAGGGCACTCTTCCGGACAGTCGTCTATGCGTCTTTGCGCGCGACGACGATTACTTCTTTGGAATCTTGCACGCCAAGGTTCACCAAGTGTGGGCGTTGGCTAATGCATCGAGTCACGGCGTCGGCAACGATCCGACCTACAACAGCACCACGTGCTTCGAGACGTTCCCGTTCCCGCGCCCCACTGACGCCCAGAAGGCCACCATCGCCGCCGCTGCGAAGGAGCTGAACGAGCTCCGGGAGAACTGGCTCAACCCGCCCGAGGGCAGCCTGTCCATCAAGGACCTGAACAAGCGGACGCTAACGAACCTGTACAACGCCAGGCCGGCATGGCTCGCCAACGCCCACCGGAATCTCGACAGGGCCGTCTTCTCCGCCTACGGCTGGCCGGACGACCTCCCCGACCAGGACATCCTTGCCCGGCTGCTTGAGCTCAACTTGCAGCGCGAGCAGGCGTGACCCACGACCACGCGGTGCGCCGAACAACATGAAACGCATCACGTTGGGCCTCCCTGACGAACTTGACTCTCTACTGCGAGACACGGCACAGCGGCGCGACGTAACCGTTTCCGAGGTAATTCGGGAGGCGATCCGAGCCCACCTGAGCGCGCTGCGCGTGAACCCCGGCAAGAGCGTCTTGCTCGCCGCCGACGTGGGCCACAGTGGCCAAGGTGACATCTCAGAGCGGATTGAGGAGATCCTTCGTCGGGGTGCTGGAAGCGATCCTTCGGCGCTGGCCTGACGACTTTCCCCCGCACTCAGACCCTTTCCGGCCGGAAGCGGGGTCACGCTATCCCCGCAGCCTCGTTGATCTCCCGCTGGTACGCCGCCACATTGCCTGAGAGCACGTCGTCCAGCCGCACCGACGCCCGGGCGTGCCCGGACTCAAGCACCGCGTAGAGCAGCCCCAGCGCCGCCATCCCGGCCTCCGGGCCGACTTCCGGCTCACGCCCCTGCTCGACCGCCTCGACGAAGTCCTGGTACTCGATGGCGATGACCTTGCGGTCGATCTCCTCCCAGGGCATGTCATAGGACGCCATGCGCTTCCCGCCCCACAGCGCGGCCGTCTTGGCGTCCAGCTCCCAGTCGGGTACGAGCGCCAGCAGCGAGTCGCCGCTTAGCACCGACCCGTCCGGGCGCCTGACCTCCGGCCCCTTCCCAGACCTGCTCGGCGACCTCACCAGCGTCCCCTCGCTCCCCTGCACCGTCTCTGCGCCGAGCCGCCACCCCAGCGACGAGTCGGTCATCGTCAGCTGCCCCATGGCCCCGGACTTGAACCGCAGCACGGCGAACGCCGTGTCCACAGCGTCCTGATCGACAGCGCCTGCGGGGCGCGCCTCGGCCTCCTCACGGTGGGCGTAGAACTGCGCCAGGTTGGCGTTCATCGCCGACATGGACTTCACTTCGCGGGACGCCCGCACCACGCCCGTCTCAGCGAACACCGTGTCAACGTCGCCCATCAGGTACAAGAGCAGGTCTGCGTTGTGCACGCCGGCGTCCATCACGACCCCGCCTGCCGCCGACTTATGCGCCCGCCACTCCGTGCCGTGCATCACGCCCTGCGAACCCGACACCGCGATGTCCAGCGCGAACCACGGCGTGCCGATGGCGCCGCCGTCGAGCAGCGCCTTTGCCAGACGGTTCATAGGGTCTCGCCGGAAGTTCTCGGCGACCGACAGCACCTTGCCCGCGTCCCGCGCCGCGTCGGCCATGATGTGGCAGGCGCGCATAGTCAGGCCCATGGGCTTCTCGGTCATCACGTGCTTGCCGGCCCGGAGCGCCTCCACCGCGAACTTGTGGTGCATACGCGTGTCCGTGACGACCTCGACAGCGTCCAGCGACCGCTCCTGGTCGAGCATGCGGCGGAAGTCCGTGTAGACCCTCGGCCGGCGGCCCGTGGCCCGCTCGACCTCGTCCGCCACGCGTGCCGCCGCGGCCTCGTGCACGTCGCACACCGCGGCCAGGTCCAGCGACTCGAAAGTCCGCCTGGCCTCGATGTACCCGTGCGCGTGGCGGAGGCCCATGCCGCCGCAGCCGACCATCGCAAAGTTCAGGGTCAACTCGTCACCTCAACCTGGGGCGTCGACGGCCGCGAGGCCGGCTCCACGGACCGTTCAGGTCCACCGGCGCTTTAGTGTCCCGTCTCCGAAGTCCTGAGCCAAATCCTTCATTCCCTGTCCCCTTGCGGGAGAGGGTCAGGGTGAGGGGTCAATTAGGAGCTCCACATCGGAGACTGGACACTAGCGCGTCCTGTTCCCTGTGTTCCAGGGGTCCGGGTTGCGTCCGACGTAGCGCTTCACGCCTTCTGTCGCCGCGTTCAGCTCTTTCACGGTCTCTGCGTCCAGCTTCACGTCCATTGCGGGCAGATTCTGCGTGAGCTCCGCAGGCTTGCGTGCGCCGACCAGGAACGAGGTCACCCCGCGTCGCTGCCTCACCCAGGCCAGCGACACTGCGGCCATCGGTTCGCCCAGCCGGGCCGCCACCTTCCGGACCTTGCGGATAGCCTCAAAGGCCTCCTTTTCGCAGCCGGGGTCATCGTGGCGGGCCAGGGGCCGTTTGTTCGAGAACAGGCGCGTGCGCGCCAGGCCCTCAGGCACCTCGTCGGCGGTCTTGTACCGCCCCGTGAGCAGGCCCTGCGCCAGCGGGCTGTAGCAGATGATGCCCACCTTGTTCTTCACACAAAGCGGCTTGATCTCGTGCTCGATGGCCCGCCACAGCAGGCTGTAGGGCAGCTGATTGGTCACCACATCTGTCAGCTTCACCACCTTGCTCAGGTCCTCGAAAGCGAAGTTGCTCACGCCGATGGTGCGGATCTTGCCCTGCTTCTTGAGCCGCTCCAGGGCGCGCACCGTCTCCGACAGCGGGACCTCACGGGTGGCCGACCCGCCAGACCCGATCGCCTGCTTGCCGCCCGGCGCCTGCATCACCGCGGCCCTGCTGGGCCAGTGGATCTGGTAGAGGTCTATGTAGTCGGTGCCCAGCATCTTCAGGCTGCGTTCGCACGAAAGCACGACGTCTTCAGCCGAAAGGTGGTTTGGGCTGACCTTGGTGGCTATGACGGCCTCTTGCCGGCGCCCCTTCAGGCCCTGCCCGAGCACGCGCTCCGACTTGCCGTCCGCATAGCCTTCTGCCGTGTCGAAGAAGTTGACGCCGTTATCCAGAGCGGCGTGGACAGTGGCGATGGAGTCGTTGTCGTCCTGCGGCCCCCACGTGGCATCGCCGGCGAAAGGCCAGCAGCCAAGCGCCATGGCCGAGACTTTGATGTCCGTCGCGCCGAGTTTCCGGTACTGCATCTACTGACTCCACGCGCCGGGCTGAACGGCCCGGAATAGCAGGCCAGCACTTTACGCCGCGTGTTCGGCGCTGTCACCGGAGGCCACTTTGCCAACCGCGCTACGCTGACCGCGGCCCACTCGTCCGGAGCTTTTCTGCGACCTCGCGCAGGTCCTTCGGGCTGTCAACGGTCAGCCACATGGCGCGGGACCGCAGCGCAGCCAGCTTGCGCTCTCTGGCAAGCTCCTGGAACGTGGTCGTCTCGTGGTCGCCGACCTCAGGCAGCCGTGCCTCGATGTCCCTCGCGAAGACGTACACCCCGGCGTTTATCCAGAACGGTAGCCGCCCCTTCTCGACAAACTCTGTCACCAGGTCATGGTCAT
>CAYWBD010000470.1:0-4726 GCA_964456315.1 uncultured Thermoflexus sp. | reverse complement strand
ACTTCAGGTGCTCGATGTGCCTGAGCCAGTCGGTGCGAGTGGCCTTGTTCACCAGGGGCATCATCTGGCGGAGCACGTGCTTGACGTCGCCGTTGACCGGCGCGTCCACCCGGACGTTCTTGTTGAACTCGGCCCGGTCTATGTCGATGTGGATCTTCTTGGACCGCGTTGCGAAGCGCTTCGCATCGCCTACTATGCGGTCGTCCCACCGGGACCCGATGCCGACTATCAGGTCAGCCTGGTCCAGCGCCAGGCTGGCGTAGGCCATCCCGTGCATCCCCGGGAAGCCCACCCAGAGGACGTGGTCCTCAGGGAACCCGGATATGCCGAGCAGCGTGGTGATGACGGGTATCTGCGCCTTTTCGGCCAGCTCTCGAAGCTCAGCGAAGGCGCGTGAGATGATCACGCCGTGCCCGGCCAGGATGACCGGCTTTTTCGCTTCGTTGATCAGCTTGACCGCGGCGTCAATCTGCGACTGCGGCGCGTTCGAGGGCACACGGTAGCCGGGCAGGTCCATCTTGACGCCCGTGTAGTCATCGCTCCACGCCTTCTCCTGGAAGACGTCCCGCGGGATGTCGATCAGGACTGGTCCGGGCCTGCCGGTGCGGGCGATATAGAACGCTTCCTTCACCGTGCGGGCGATGTCCTGGGCGCTCATGACGAGGTAATTGTGCTTCGTCACCGGCAGCGTGGCGCCCGTGATGTCGGTCTCCTGGAACGCATCTGTGCCGATGGCGGCGCGGCCGACCTGGCCCGTGATCGCGACGATTGGGACGGAGTCCATCATGGCGGTGGCCAGGCCCGTGATCAGGTTGGTCGCGCCGGGGCCAGAGGTAGCGAAGGCGACGCCGACATCGCCAGTCGCGCGGGCGTAGCCATCCGCGGCGTGGGCCGCGCCCTGCTCGTGCCGGACGAGGATGTGGCGGAGCGCCGGGTACTGCGACAGCGTCCCGTACAGGGGCAGGATGGCGCCGCCCGGCAGGCCGAAGACGACCTTTACGCCTTCTGCAAGCAGGCTTTCGCACACGATCTGTCCGCCGGTCAGTAGCCTTGGCGCCATATGCTCGCCCTTCCGGATGCCCCGCAGAAACAAAACAGCCTCGTCCTTATCGAAGGACGAGGCCAGAGGTCAGCCCCGCGGTACCACCTTGCTTGCCCGCGCCTCTAGCTAGCCTTGGCCGACCCTGTCAGGGCCGGCTGGCTTGCAGCTGCGTAGACCGCTTGAAGCCGTAACGTGGCCCGCCGTCATGCCCCTACTGTAATCAGGCCCCGCTCCATGCCAGTCCTTCGACAAGCTCAGGACGAGCGTTGATGGGGCTTCCTGACTGAGTTCGGGGCCGCCGCTCCCGGGTGAGGTCCCAGAGGACTGTGGCGCCGGTTCACACCAACCACCGGCTCTCTCGGCCAAGCCTCTCCGGTACTGCTCCCGTTCATCGCGTTTGACCAGTTCGCAGGATAGCAGCCGTTGTGAAGTGCGGTCAAACGCCCGGGGCCTGGCCGATGCGGCGACCCGTTGGCCCACGACGCGGGGCTGAGCAGCGAGCGAGCGCCCCGGGCGACAGTCGGCTGGCCAGTGTTTCGGCTGGGCGCCGTACGACTGTCAGTCGCCCGCCACCATGCACGGGACGGGCGTTGCTGCGGGCCGGCGGCCTTGGGCCTCTATCGTGTCCGAGACGGCCCGGAACGTGTCAAGGAGCCGGTCGGTCGCCACGTCCCAGGTCAGCGTCTCGGCGTGGGCGCGGGCGGCGGCGCCCATGTCCCGGCGCAGGTGGTCGTTGCTGAGCAGCAGCTCAAGCCGCTCGAAGAATGGGCCCGGGCAGCGCCAGGCGATCAGGTAACCCGTGCGGCCGTCCAGGACCACGGACGGCAGCCCGCCGACCTTCGACGCCACCACGGGCTTGCCGCATGCGGACGCTTCCAGAGCGGCCAGTCCGAAGCTCTCGTAGTACGATGGCAGCACGCAGACATCCGCGGCGTTGTAGTACACGGGCAGTTCTGCCTGGGGCACGCTCCCGACAAACGTTGTCCTGCCCGCTATCCCCAGCTCCTTCGCAATGCCCTGGAGGCGGACAAGCTCGGCGCTGTTAGCGCCGCCGCCCACCACAATGAGGCGCACGCCCTCGGGGCGTTCGAGCTGGGCTGTTGCGCGGAGCAGGATGTCAACGCCCTTCAGGCGTTCCAAGCGGCCAACGTACAGCAGCACGCGTTCGCTGCCCAGGCCGAGCCTGTCGCGGCAGGCCGCCTGATCCAGCGGCCGGAACCGCAGCGTGTCCACGCCCGGCGGGACGACGGTCACGCGGTCAGGGTGGGCCCCGTAGTAGCCAGTGATGGCATCGCGCTCGTGTGGGGTCCAGGCGATCGTGAGGTCTGCGCGCTGTGCTATCTCGCGCTCTTTCTCGGCCCTCCGGGGCGCCTCTGATTCGCCTGGCCTTGCCCGGCGTTTCACCTCGGCAAGCGTGTGGAAGCTGGTGACGTGCGGGACCCCCCAGACTGTCTGGAGGCGGAGACCCACGAGGCCCGAGAGCCAGTAGTGGCTCACGACGAGGTCGTATTTGAGGCCCTCTTCGGCGGTGAAGTCAGAGAGCTGCTCGCAGAACTCGGGGAGCAGGTCGTAAACGCCCTCTTTCAGGGGCGCCGCTGGGCCCGCGTCCAGGTGGACGACGCGCGCTCCCGGCGCGAGCTGGGTGATCTGTTCGTCCGCCGGGTCGTGGCGGCGGGTAAACACATCCACCTTGATGCCGCGGGCCGCGAGCCGGCGCGCCGTCTCGAGCACGTAGATGTTCATGCCGCCGGCGTCTTTTTCTCCTGCCTGGATGTACGGGCAGCCGTGGATGCTGATGACGGCAATGCGCCGAATCCGGGCTCCAGAAAGTGCCGGGCCGTCAACGGAGCGCGCCGCGGTCGCGATGCTGGGCGCGATCATCGTTTGCATACAACCTTGAACACCGGCCGGTCCTGACCGCCGAGGTGGTATTTGTACGGCTCATTGCCGCGCAGGAAATCAAACACATTGAGACCTTCAGCGATGGCGGCCCGGATGGCGTAGACGTGGCTCAGGAGGCCGACGGACAGGTCACGGTGCGCGGGCTCGTAACCGCTGTTGTAAAGGTACCGCGTCCCGCCCGTGACCCACGACACCGACGACGCCACGCGCTTGCCGTCCAGCTCCAGGAACCGGAGGCGCGTGACGCCCGACTCGGCCAGCCGGCTCGCAGCCCTACGGAAGAACTTCTCCCGGGCGGGCGTCATGAATTCGGCCTTTTCGGGCAGGCTCTTCCGGTGTAAAGCCAGGAAGTCATCCAGCCCGGCTGACACTTCCGCAGGTGCTGTCAGGTCGTACTCCTTGACGTTGCCTGCGGCCTCGAGCCGCCGCATCTTGCGGCGCAGTTCATGGCGATCATGCTTGGAAAGCCCCTCGACGTATGCCTCGAACGTGGTTGGCAGCGCCATACGCGGGGCGACGTCCTCCTGCGCCACTTCGACCTGCCAGCCAAGGCTCCTGGCCAATGGCGGGACCATCTCAATCGTTGGCGACCCGCCCGGCAGTGAGAGGAGCTCAATGCAGCCGCACGATGGGTCCCTGGCAAGCTCGCGCATGATGCACTCGACATGCTCCCGGCGCGGGCCGTCCGCGGTGAGGAAGTCGTGATAGTCGACAAGGTCCGTGCCGCCCAGGAACGACACCGTCGAGCCCCTGGACATCAGCGGCGCAATGAGTAGCGGGCGCCCCCCGTCTTCGCTGACAGACAGCAGCCTGAGCGTGGCGCCTGCGCCGAACTCCTCCCACCACGTCCGCTGCCAGGCCAGCGTGTCGAAAACAGTGACACCGGTCCTCGATTTGAGCAGCTCTTCCCAGTCCCGTCCGAGCGACTCGAACGTGCATTCCCGGACGGTGACCGTACAGTTCAACCTTCTCTCCTCAACAGCAAGCGGAAGCATCACCGGCCGCTGCCTGCGGCCTCACTGCAAGCTACGCCCGCCCGTCAGCGCCCAGCAGGGTCATCACAGACTCGAGGTCTGGCTCAACATACTCCATCTTGACGAGTGCGCGCTTTTCGGCGGTGCCGGGGTCTTTCAGGCCCGTGCCAGTTAGGATGCACACTACGGTCTTTCCGGTGACATCCACCCCCAGTTCGCGCAGCCGCAGCAGTCCGGCCAGCGACGCGGCGGAGGCCGGCTCGAAGAACAGCCCTTCCTGCCGCGCCAGCTTCAGGTACGCATCGATGATCTGCTCATCTGTGACCGACTGGATCAGCCCGCCCGACTCGTCCCGCGCCTGCACAGCGCGCTTCCAGCTGGCCGGGTTGCCGATGCGGATCGCGGTTGCCACGGTCTCAGGGTGCGTCACGATCTTGTCCAGGACAATTGGCGCCGCGCCCGCTGCCTGAAACCCCATCATCTTCGGCAGCCGCTTCGACATGCCCGCCCGCTGGTACTCCCGGAAGCCCATCCAGTAGGCGGTGATGTTGCCTGCGTTGCCGACGGGTATGCACACGATGTCGGGGGCGTCGCCCAGCTCGTCGACGAGCTCGAACGCGGCGGTCTTTTGACCCTGGATGCGGAACGGGTTGACGGAGTTGACCAGTTCAACGTCGAGGATGTCGACCAGGCCGCGGACCGTCGTCAGGGCATCGTCAAATGAGCCGTTAACGGCAAGGATGCGCGCTCCGTAGGCCATGGCCTGGGCCAGCTTGCCCAGGGCCACCTCTCCCTTGGGGATGAGGAC
>CAYWBD010000469.1:0-5369 GCA_964456315.1 uncultured Thermoflexus sp. | reverse complement strand
AGGACGGCGACCAGGTCGTGATGGCAAGCTCCGCCGTCGCAGCGGCCGACGCCCGTCTGCAAAGACAGGGTCAGTTCGGACAGGGCGGGTTCGGCCTCCCGGGCGGCGGGCAGGGCCAGATATTCATTGGCCCAGGCGGTGGTCAGCAGGGAGGAGGTCGAGGCCAAGGCGGCACCCAGGGCGGCGGCGGTCAACAAGGCGGCGGCGGCCGCCAGCAGCAGGGAGGGCAGTAACCGCCATGGCGACCCCCGTCATCCTGATCGAAGGTCTCACCCGCCGGTACACGATGGGCGAACACGTGGTCATGGCACTCGATGGGGCCAACCTGCGCGTCGACCAGGGCGAGATGCTTGCCATCATGGGCCCGTCAGGGTCCGGCAAGTCCACCATGATGAACGTGCTGGGCTGCCTGGACAGGCCGTCGTCGGGCCGCTACCTGCTGAATGACGAAGACGTTGGCGCTCTCTCGGACGACCGCCTCGCCGATATCCGTGGCCAGTACATCGGGTTCGTGTTCCAGAGCCACAACCTGCTGCCGCGGCTGCGGGCCGTGGAGAACGTTGAGCTGCCACTGATGTATGGCGGTGGCGGTGGCCGCAGAGCAAAGGCGCTGGCGGCCCTCGACCGTGTCGGTCTGGCAGCCCGTGCGATGCACCGCCCTACTGAGCTTTCGGGCGGCGAACAGCAGCGGGTCGGCATCGCCCGGGCGCTTGTCAAGCGGCCCAGTCTGATCCTCGCCGACGAGCCGACCGGCAACCTGGACACCCGCTCCAGCGAGGTCATCCTGGCCACACTGCAGTCGCTGAACCGCGACGATGGGATCACGATAGTGATGGTAACCCACGAGACGGACGTGGCAGCTGCGGCAAAGCGCATCGTCTCGATGAGAGACGGCCGGGTCGTAAGCGATGAGCGCATCACTCAGCGCGTGACCCGGACAGTGGCTCCGTCAGGCCCCCCGGCGGCACGCCCCGCGCCTGTCCCGGGCGCGCACCCCGTTGCGGAGGCGCGGACGTGAACCCTCTGCTGACACTGGCTACTGCCCTCAGCTCCATCGGCCTGAACAAGCTGCGGGCCGGACTGACGTTGCTCGGCGTCGTGATCGGCGTGTCGTCGGTCATCGCGCTGCTGGCAATTGGCCGCGGCGCACAGCAGCAGGTCACTTCCCGCATCCAGGGCCTCGGGACCAACCTGCTGTTTGTACGACCCGGTGCGACCCAGACGGGCGGCGTATTCCAGGCCTTTGGGTCCGGTACGACGCTCACCCTGGGTGACGCGACCGCCTTGCTGGACCCGGAGTACGCTCCGTCTGTGCTGCGCGTCGCGCCGCAGACGCAGGTCGGGGTGCAGGTTGTGGCGCTGGGCAACAACGCGTTCACCCAGGCGCTGGGAGTCACCCACGACTACGCCGAGGTGCGCAACCTGAAGATCACCTCGGGCCGGAACATATCACCCGCAGATGTTGCGAGCCGGTCGGAAGTGGTGGTGCTCGGGACGCGCATCAAGGAGACCCTGTTCGGACAGCGGGACCCAACGGATTCAACCATCCGGCTGCGCGGCAGGCAGTTCACGGTGGTCGGCGTCCTGGCCTCACGCGGCGGGGCTGCTTTGGGGAATGAAGATGACCAGGTCCTCGTCCCCATCACGACGGCCTACTACCGCCTGAGCGGCACCCGCACGGCGCAGGGCGACGTCTCGGTCCAGACCATCAATGTGCAGGCGGTCAGCGAGTCCGCGCTGGACGACGCCACCCGGGAGCTCTCGACGCTGCTGCGCATCCGCCACCGGCTCGCCGCCACCGACGAAAACGATTTCACGGTGACCAGCCAGGAAGAGACACTCCAGACGTTGGAGGAGACGACCAACACGTTCGTGGTGTTCCTGGGGACTATCGCCGGCATCTCACTACTTGTTGGCGGGATCGGGATCATGAACATCATGCTCGTGTCAGTCACCGAGCGGACGCGTGAGATCGGCATCCGGCGCGCAGTGGGCGCCAAGCGCCGGGACATCCTCCTCCAGTTCGTGTCAGAGGCGACTCTGCTGAGCGTTGGCGGGGGCCTGGTGGGCGTGGCGTCGGGGATAGGGCTTGCGAGGCTCATAGACGGCAAGAGCCTGGGGACGCAGACGTTCCAGACGGTCATCAACTCTGATGTCGCCGTGCTCGCTCTCCTCGTCTCGGCCGGCATCGGACTGTTCTTCGGGATCTACCCTGCGCTGCGGGCGTCGCGGCTTGATCCAATTGAGGCGCTGAGGCACGAGTAGCTCGCCATTGGGCGAGGTGAAGGGCGGACGCTACATGCAGCCAAGGATGTTCGTTATCACGGTGGTGGGGGTCTTGGTTGCCGCGGCAGCCATCGGCGGGACCATTGCTGCGCTGTCGGCGCGTGACGAAGATGCCGAGCCAGTCGTGGCGGCGCTGCCGACTGTCGTCGAGGCGCCTCCGGAAATCGCGATACTCGCACCTGGCGAGGCGCCGGTGGCGTTTCAGGGGTGGGTCGCCAGCCTGACAAGCGCCCAGAAAGAGAACCTCAAAGCGGCGGTGAAGGCCAAAGGCGTTGACGCTGGCGACCCGGTCGGGATCATCGTCGGGGAGGACGGCTCGTTCGCGGCGTTCGACCCAAAAGAGGGGCCGTCCCCGCCTGCTGAGGGCGCAGACGTCGGCAACGTGGAGGTCTACATGTTTGGGGACGGTCTGCCCCCGGAGCTGCGGTGATACGGTCGGGGTCCTTCGGGCGTCAACCCGCTATTGCCGTAATGCCTGAACCGATGTGGCTCGCAAACAATGAAGGTGCAAACTGGCTGGCGTGACTGGCCCTGGTAGGCCGCAGCGGCTGACTTGCCTAGGAGGCAGATGTGACTGGATCATCCTTCGTAAAACTGGTGGCGGTCGTCGTGGCCCTGGGCCTGACCTACGGCGTGGCGTTCGGCGGCGGCACACTCTACGGCCGCAGCACCGCGCCCGAGGGAGAGGCTGCGCAGGCTGTTGTCGCATTGCCGACTGCTATTCCAGCAGCCGAAGGGCAGCCACAACAGCTGACGTTTACCCCCGAAGACGTCACGCGCTTTCGCGAGCAGCTCTCGCAGCAGTTTGGCGGTCAGGTCCCACAGGGCTTCGACCAGGCGCTGGACCAGTTCCGCGACGGCGGCACCGTCGACCTTTCGCAGCTTGGTGGAGGACAGGGCGCCGCGCCAGCCCTGCCCGGCGGTCAGAGGCCCGGGTTTCTCATACAGGGTGGTCAGCCGGGCGGACAGGCCGGTCCCGGTGCGGGCGCCGGAGCCGCGTTGCGGGGCGGCGGGGCTGTCAGCGGGAAGGTCACTTCGATCTCAACTGCGGAGATCATACTGGAGACGGCGCAGGGCCCGGTCACCGTAGCGGTCCAATCTACAACAACGGTGCAGACGGTTTCCCAGGAGACCCTCGCGGCTCTGAAGACTGGCGACGAGGTGCAGGTGCGCGGCGTGCGGCAGGCCGACGGCTCGATACAGGCCGTGGCGATCACCAGGCAGCCGACGCCGTAGCCTACCGACCCTTGAGGCAGCGCGCGCCGGGGACCACAAGCGCCCGGCCCGCTTAAAGCGGCCGCCCGCTGGGGTCACCCGTGATCCCGCGGTCCGGTTTATGCAGCCGGACCGGCGCGTCTATGCAGCGCTTTGTGAACGTGCGGGCCTGGGCTCAGGGCGCGTCCTGTTCGTCGATGACCGACCTGAGGACGTGGAAGGCGCCAGGCGCGCAGGCCTGCATGCGCTACAGTTCCGGGACGTCGCGTAGCTGGAGGGTGATCCGGCGCGCCTGGGCGTACTCTGAGCGACGCCCGTTTGAGAGGCGATGATGTCGGCGAATCAGTCTCGTTTCACGCTGCTCACCGCTGCCCGGCTGTGGGACGGTTCGGGCGCGGCGCCGGTGAAGAACGGCGCGGTGCTGATTAAAGACGGCCTGGTCGCTGCGGCAGGACCCCGGTCTCGCGTCCGGCCGCCGGACGGCGCGCAGGTGGTCGCGGTGGATTATGGCGACGCCACGATTATGCCGGGACTTGTTGACGCGCACACGCACCTCATGGCACCGGGGGACGGCACGCACGGCGATGACGTCGCGAAAGAGCCGGACGACGTGCTGCTGCTGCAGGCGGTCAAGAACGCCAGCACCTTCCTGCGCGCCGGCGTCACCACCTGCCGGGAGAACGGGGCCAAGAATAACGTCGGGTTCTCGCTGAAAGAAGGCATCAAGCGCGGCCTGATCGAGGGGCCGGACCTGGTCGTCTGCGGCAGGCCGGTGACGATCACGGGCGGGCACATGTGGTACTGCGGCAGCGAGGCCGACGGCGTCGAGGGCGTCCGCGCCGAGGTGCGCAGGCTGGTCAAAGCTGGCGCGGACTTCATCAAGATCATGGCGACCGGGGGCAGCACCCGGTCGTCGTACGGCGGCAGGCCCAGCTACACCGTCGAGGAGCTGCGCGTGATCGTGGACGAGGCGCACCGCTTCGGCAAGCTCACGGCGGCCCATTGCGCTAGCGTGCTCGGGATCGAACTCTCCCTCGCCGCGGGGGTGGACATGATCATCCACTGCGTGTTTGAGGACGAACAGGGCCACTATGAATTCAGGGAGGACCTGGCCGAAAAACTCGCCCAGGCCAAAGCCTGGGTCAACCCGACCCTCCACGTGGTGCAGGCCGGGATTGATCATCTGGAACGCAGGGGCAAGGACCGGGGTTGGCTGACCGAGGACGAGAAACGCCAGGTCGAACGTTCCAAACTGAGCCTGGATAACCGGGTGGAAGCGACACGGCGGATGGCCGCGTTGGGCATCAGGATGACCGCCGGGTCGGACTCGCCCTGGGGCGCGTATCCGCCCGGTGAGTTCGTCAAGGAGCTGGAGGCCCTCTCTCGCGCAGGCCTGACCAACACGCAGGCGCTGCTGGCTGGCACATCTGGAGCAGCGGAGTCGATCGCGGCGTCGGAACGGGCGGGGACCATTGCGCCTGGGCGAAAAGCGGACCTGTTGATAGCCGCCGGCGACCCCACCAAGAGCCTGGCTGCGTTGTGGGACGTGCGTGACGTCTACAAGTCTGGCGAGCGCGTGCTGAGGCCCGGGCGTTGACGCTACCCGATGTCGTGGTGATAGGTGGCGGCGTGGTCGGCTGCGCTGTCGGGTACGAGATGGCCTCGGCGGGCGCGAAAGTCACGGTCCTGGAACGCGACGCTATCGGCGCGCACGCCTCCGGGTTCTCGTACGGCGGGCTGTACCCGACCATGGGCGCCGGGATCCCGGGCCCGGTCTCAGCGCCAGCGAAAGACGCCCTGAGGCTGCACCGCGAGCTGTACCCGAGGCTGCGGGCCGACACCGGAGTGGACTACGAGCTGCGGCAAGT
>CAYWBD010000468.1:0-9233 GCA_964456315.1 uncultured Thermoflexus sp. | reverse complement strand
GGCAGCATCATCAACATCGGATCGATAGGCGGGGTGAGCTCGCTTGGGCGCGGTCACGCGCCTTACGGGATGGCGATGGCGGCTGTGATCCAAATGACGCGCGAGCTGAGCACCGAGTGGGCGGGCCGCGGGGTGAGGGTGAACTGCATCGTGCCGGCGCAGGTGATGAACAAGGGGCTCGCCGCTCGCATGCAGGAGGTCCCAGCGCTGCGAGACACGTTCCTTGGGGGCATCCCTGCCGGCAGGTTTGGCCAGCCCGACGACATCAAGGGGCTTGCGATATTCCTGGCGTCTGACGCCTCGGCGTGGGTGACCGGCGCGGTCATCCCGCTGGACGGAGGGAACCTGGCGCTCAACGCCGGCGGGAGCTACCCCGGCGGGCCGCGCATTAGCGGGTAGCCGCACGTGCGGGCCGCGGCCTCCGTTTCGTTGGCCCTTCGACAGGCTCAGGGCGAACGGCGGAGCAGAGTCGCCCTTCGACAACCCCAGGGCGAACGGGGCGACGATCGGACGTTGTTAGCGCGGCACGGCCCGCGATTACTGCTTGAGTTCGCGCGCCAGGAACTCGTTGGTGCGGACCCAGGCCAGCGCGGAGGCTTCGGCGTGGTACTGCCCGCCGGTGTCGTTGAAGAAGGCGTGGGCGGCACCGGCGTAGACGGTGTAGTCGAACGGCTTGCCGTGCTTCTTCATGGCCTCTACAAGTCCCGCTACGTTCATCGTGAGCCGCGTATCGCGCTCGCCGTAGATGCCGAGCACGGGCGCGGTGATGTTGGCCACGTCATCGATGTTCGTCGGGTTCGGGCCGTAGTAGACCACGGCAGCGCGCAGGCCCTGCGACCGGGTTGCGAAGAGCAGGGAGTTCCCGCCGCCCCAGCAGTACCCGATCACGCCGACGCGGTCGGCTATCACACCGGGCTGGCTTTTCAGGTAGGCGAGAGCCGCGGTCAGGTCAGCGACGATGTCCTCCCGGTTGAGCGCGTTTATCGCCTGCGTTGCGCCGCCGGACGCGCCGAACTTCGCGGTGCCGCCGACGCGGGCCAGCATGTCAGGCGCGAACACGATGTAGCCCTGGTTGGCATAGCGGCGTGCCACGTCCTCTGCATGCGCGGTGAGGCCCCGGTTCTCGTGGATGATGATGAGGCCGGGGTGCGTCCCGCCGCCCTTCGGCCTGGCCAGGTAGCCGGTGAGCGTCAGGCCGCCGGCCTCGAAAGAGGCTGGCGTGCCGTCGACCGCGTCTGCGGCGACGCTGCCAGGCGGGCCTGAAGGTGCGGGGGTCGCGAGCGGCGAGGCGGTGGGCGGGACCGGTATTGAGGAAGCAGCGGCACCTGTCGACGGTGTGGGAGTGGTCGTGGGGACTGCGGTGGGAGTCGCGATGCTGGCTGGAGTCGCACTGGCAACGGGCGGTGTCGATGGCGAAGGCGCAGGCGGCGTCACTAACGGCGCAATGGTCGTGGTCGGCGAAGGTTCGGGGGGCTTCGTCGGTGCTGCGGAGGTCGCTGTCAGCCCGGACGGCGCGGCTGACGGGTCGGCCGCAGGCTGAGCGGTCCCACTGGATGAGCAAGCGGCGAGCCACAGTGATGCCGTGGCCGCGATCAACACAAAGACGTAGCGGGTAACTTTTTGGCGAGGCACAAGAACTCTCCTCTATTGCGACTACTAGCTGGGAAGTACGTCCCCGGCCCGGGTCTGGTTCCTGGGCGTAGCCAAAGAAAAGGGGCACGAGCGTCGTGCCCCTTTCGTATTCACCGGTGTTGATTCGCCGCGGTCAGGAAATGATCACGTCGCCCTGACTGCGCTGATGGAGAGCCAGGTGCGCGGGACGGTCTTTAGCTGCATCTCCTCGAAGACCTGGCGGAGGCCCTTCTGGAGGCAGGCCCTGCCGATTTCGAGCGGGACCCCGGGCATGATGCCCTCTATCCAGTCGCTGAATGTGCTGATCTGGAGGAAGCCGTCCATCGGGACCTGAAAGCTCGTCAGGTCCTTTTTGACGATGCGGAAGCCGTTGCGACCGAGAAGCTGCTCGTAATCGTCGGCGGAGAGGTGCTTGCGGGCCTCGACCTTCTTCGACCTGTCCGGGGAGAGGCCATATTCCCGCTTGAGAATGCGGAGCGAGCGCATCATCCATCGGCTGTAGAACTCACGGGTCTCCGGCGGGTGTGACCCTTCGTAGAACGACGTGTTAATGGCGAGCGTGCCCCCGGGCCGGAGTTTCTGCCGGAGCTGCCCGAGGAGGTCGGCTTTGTCGGGGATGTAATGGATGGAGTTGCAGTAAACGATCGCGTCCACCTGGTCGCGCACGGCCGTTGAGAGCTGTTGGGCCTCCGCCTGGACGAAGCGGATGGCAGCCTCTTTGCGGGTGCCGAGGTCGGCCCTGGCCGCACGGAGCGCAGTGGCGGAATGGTCGACTGCGTAAATGACGGTCTCGCGCGCAGCCTGAACTCGGTCCTGGAGGCCTTCCCGCGCAGCCTGGACCCGGTCCTGGAGGCCGTCTTTTGCCGCCTGGACCTTGCCGCGGGCTTCCTGGAGGCGGGCCAGGATCAGCTTGGTCACGCCGCCGGTGCCGCAGCCGAGGTCGATGATGCTCTCCTGCTTCGGGCCGACTTCAGCGATTTCGAGCAGCCGGGAGTTGACGTCCTGGTAGAACTGCAGGCTGGCGAAGGCGGTGAAGTTGAACTCATCGTCTTTGGGAGTTGGTGCGGGTTCCGGGTTCGGCATATGTGACTACCTGAATTCGAAGATGGCGATCATCGAGAGGCAACGTGGGCGCGCACGTACGCCCTTACAGTAGAGTCTTCTACCAACTCTGGTGATTGTATCAGTGGGCGCAACGCTGTCTGCTCCCCGGTGACTGGGGTGCCTTGCGTGTTGAGCGGCGGGCGCTGACACTTTCAGCCCGCGGCGTCGGCCGCGAACGTATCGGGCGCCTGTCCACCAGGCGGCGGGGTGGACGAAGCAGTGGACCCTCAACCAGGGCAAGGCGAAGTTTCAAGTTCACGGCGACGGGGCCGCGTCAGGGGCGCGCTGATCATCGTCTGGCTGCTGCTTGCAGGCGGGCTGGCTGGCTGTCAGGGCGACACAGGGGCAGCGGAGTCGGGCTTCGATGAGGCGCCCGGCGGGCCGATCACCGTCCTGGCGGCGGCGTCGCTAAGCGGACCGCTGACCGAGGCCGCGGAGCTGTACACGGCGACGACCGGCGTCAAAGTGGCTGTCAGCTATGCGGCGTCGGGCACGATCACGGCCCAAATTGAGCACGGCGCGCCGGCCGATGTCGTATTCCTGGCGGGCAGGCAGCCGATGGAGCTTCTTGAGTCGAAGGGCCTGGTCGCGCCGTTCTCGGTTGTCCCGGTCCTCAAGAACAAGCTTGTAGTGATTGTGCGGGAACGGTACCAGGGGGACCTGCGCTCGCTAAAGGACCTCACAATTACCGGAGACCAATGGATTGCCCTCGCGGACCCCGCGGTGGCGCCGGCCGGTCAGTACGCGGAGGCAGCGTTGCGCGCCGCCGGGGTGTGGGACGAGGTCTCGCCCAGGATCCTGCCCGCTTTGGACGTGCGGGCCGCGGCGGGGGCGGTTGCGGCGGGCAATGCGGTGGCGGGCATCGTGTACGCCACTGATGTCCGGCAGGTGCCGGGGGTCAAGGTGGCGTTCGAGGTGCCTGAAGATGCCCACCCTCCCATTGATTACCCGGCCGCGGTGGTCTGTCAGTCCGATCACAAGCGGGCCGCTTCCGGGTTCGTTGAATGGTTGAGGGGGCCGGAAGCTGGCCTGATTTTCTGGACCGCCGGGTTTGTCACCAACGATGCCATCATCGACCCCGTCATCGAACTAGGGGGCCGCGGGGATTGTCCGGGGCGGTAGAGCGACGCGGCCTGTGCGGCGCGGGCCATCGTAAAGCGCCGTTTTGCCCGGACGGACTTGGCGCGGCGAGGTAGGCTATTGCGCGCGATGCCGTCAGACTTTTCCATCGTCCTGCTCTCGCTGCGGGTAGCCGCGGTTGCGATGCTGATCGTCGTGCCGGTGGGGTTGGGACTGGCGTGGCTCCTGGAGCGGCGCAGGGTGCCCGGGCGGTTCTGGATCGAGGTGCTGATCTCCCTGCCGCTGGCGCTCACGCCGGTGGTGGTTGGCGTGGCGCTCCTCGATGTGCTCGGGCGCAACTCGCCAGTCGGCGGGTTCTTGCACGACGCATTCGGGCTGGACATCGCGTTCACCTGGGTCGCCGCGGCGATAGCGTCGGCGGTCGTGGCGTTCCCGCTTTCGGTGCGGGCCTTCATGGTGGCGCTGGCAGGCGTAGACCGGCGGCTGGAACTGGCGTCGCGCAGCCTGGGCGCCGGACCGTGGCGGACGTTTGCGATGGTCACTCTGCCCCTGGCCTGGCCCGGCGTGGCGGCCGGGGTGCTGCTGGGGTTTGTGCGAGCCCTTTCAGAGTTCGGGGCGACGATACTCGTGGCCGGCAACATCCCGGGCCAGACCCAGACAGTGCCCCTGGCCATTTTCACGCGCATTTCCTCTGGCAACGATGACGCGGCGTTCCGCCTGATCGTTGTCTCGGTCGTGCTCGCCGTGGCGTCGATAGCGGTGCATAACTACTTGCTGGTGCGCCTGACGAGGCCCCGCCGTCCGTCACCATCCGCAGAGCAGCCAGCTCAGTGACCACGCCTGTCCTGAGCTTCCGGCTGAAGCGGCGCGCCGGCGACTTCACCCTGGACGTCGCCGCTGAGTGCGCCGGCGGCATCACCGCGCTCTTCGGCCCGTCGGGCAGCGGCAAGACGACCACGCTGAACTGTCTTGCAGGGATGGTGCGGCCCGATGAGGGCGAGGTGGTTCTGAACGGCGCGCTGCTTTATTCGTCGGCCCAGAAGGTCAACCTGCCACCGGAGCACAGGTGCATGGGGTACGTGTTCCAGGACGGCGCGCTTTTTCCCCACCTGAGCGCTCTGGGCAACATCCGGTTCGGCTACGAACGGACGCCCCCCGGACGTCGGCGCATCAGCCCCGACGAGGTCGTCGCGCTTCTACGCCTCGGTCCGTTGTTGCAGCGCCGGCCCGCGGACCTGTCTGGCGGCGAGAGGCAGCGTTTGGCGCTGGCGCGGGCGCTGGCGGCGTCGCCGGAGCTGCTCCTGTTGGACGAGCCGCTTGCGTCGCTCGACGCCGGGCTGCGGGGGGCCGTGATCGGCTACTTGAGGCGGATCAACAAGCAACTGGGGATGCCGATGCTCTATGTGTCGCACTCAGTGTCCGAGGTGATCGCCCTGGCGGACCGGGCCCTGTTGATGCAGGGTGGCAGGGCGACAGCGTTCGACCGGCCATCCAGGCTGGCGCTTGAACGGGCCGCCGGGCTGGCGCACGGGCCGGGGGGCGTCGACAACCTGCTGGACGGCGTCGTGGTGGACGCTGGCGCAGCCGAAGGGAGCAGTGGGACGGTGCGAGTGGGCGCTGCGCTCCTCCATGCGCCCGTGGGAGGTCGTGCGAACGGGGAGCGGGTGATCGTCTCGATCGGGTCTGCCGAGATAATCCTGGCCGTGCGGCGACCCGAGGGGTTGAGTGCTCGCAACATCATCCCGGCCCGGCTGGACCAGCTGGAGGTGCGGGAGGGGCGGGCGCTGGCCACCGTGGACATAGGCGTCCCGGTGCTAGTAGAGGTGACAGAAGGGGCGGCCACCGAGCTGGGACTGTCGCCGGGTCTGGTGGTCTACTTGGTGTTCAAGTCCACGAGCATTGCGGTGTTGGACGCCGAACCGTCATGAACCGGTGGAGCGGCGGGCTCTGCGCGTGACTTCAGGGCTGGCGGGGCAGTGACCACTCTGCCTGTCTCGCACAGGTCTTGCAGACAGCACGCCACGCAGCGCGGCTGGCGCGCTGTGCAGACCCGCGCGCCGTGGCCGTCGATGAGGGCGTGGTACTCGTTCCACAGCGGCACGTCCTCGGGCAGTCGGGCAGCGAACAGCCGCTGGTAGTCGGCATACTTCCGGCTCCGGACGCGCCAGCCGAGGCGGTCGACGATGCGGGCGGTGTAGCGGTCGATGACGAAGGAGGGCTTGTTGGCGGCGTACAGGACGATGTCGTCTGCCGTCTCATCGCCGATGCCCCACACGCCGAGCAGCTTTTCCCGCAGCGGCGCGGTGTCCAGGGCCAGCAGGGAATCAAGGTCGCCGCTGAACTCGCCAACCACGAGGGCAGCGAACTCCTTCAGCTTGCGGGCCTTGGCGTTGTAGCAGCCGGCGGGGCGGACCGCCTCGACCAGGTCGGGCACCGCGGCCTCGCTGATACTTGGGAAGCTCCACAGCCCGGCCTGTTTCATGCGCTGGAGGGCCGGGGGGACCTTTTTCCACGACGTGTTCTGAGTGAGGATGGCGCCGACGATGACCTCGAACGGGCTGTCCGCGGGCCACCAGCCGCGGGGGCCCTGCTCGGCGAGGAGGCGCTCGTATACTTCGAGCAACAGCGCGCGTGATGGCGCTAGTTGGCGGGCCATGTCAGGCGCCTGGTCGATGAGCAAAATGGCCATGCATTCGACGGCCGGCGGCCGGGACGGTCAGGAGAGCGGCGAGGCATGAAAACGGCATTCGAGCGGCTTGAGGGTTCAGCGCGGGAGCGCAAGAGCCTGGTCTGCGTTGGCCTGGACCCCCAGCCGGCATGGATGGCCGTGCCGGATGTCTTCGAGTTCAACCGGGCCATCGTAGACGCCACGAGGCATGCCGCCTGCGCATACAAGCTCCAGTTCGCGTTTTACGAGGCGCTTGGCATCCCCGGTTTCCAGGCGCTGGAAAAGACTGTAAGGCACATCCGGGAGACGGCGCCCGGCGCAGTGATCATCGCAGACTGCAAACGCGGCGACATTGGCCCCGTGGCCGCGGCCTACGCACGGGCGATGTTCGAGGTCTGGGGGTTCGACATGGCGACTGTGGTCGCCTACATGGGGGCCGACGCGGTCGAGCCGTTCCTGCACTACCCGGACAAGGGCATCTATATCGTTTGCAGGAGCTCCAACCCCGGGGCGCGAGACCTGCAAGAACTGCGGGTGCAGCAGGGGGACACGAGCCGCAGGGTGTACGAGTACGTCGCCGATTCCGCGCAGCGCTGGGGCCTCAAAGGGTCCAACGTGGGGATCGTAGCCGGCGCGACATATCTCGAAGAGATTCGGGTGTTGAGGCACGCGCACCCTGAGCTGCAGTTCCTGGTCCCCGGTGTCGGCGCGCAGGGGGGAGACGCCGGCGGCGCGGCACGGGCGGCAGCCAATGGCGAGGGGCGCGGCTTCATCATCAACTCCTCTCGCGGGATCATTTACGCGTCGAAGAACCCGGCCCACTACGAGCGCGCAGCCCGTGAAGCTTGTGAGAAGCTTCGAGACGAGATCAACGCTGCGCTGTCGGCGCCTGTCGGGTAGCGGCCGCCGGCGTGGCCGGAAGTTATGGCCGCACCGGCACGGCGGTCGCCGGCAGCAAGCGGCGTAGTCGCAACCCTGCCACAGCACGCCGGGAGCGCACCATGTCGCCGAAGATCCCAGCGCCATTTGAGGTCGGCGACCGTATTACTCTCAAGAAGCCGCACCCGTGCGGCGGTCGCGAGTGGTCGGTCTACCGTACGGGTGCAGACATCGGCCTTAAGTGCGTTACGTGTGGGCGCAGGGTGATGTTGCCACGGGCCGAGGCGGGACGGCGCACCGTCGCCCGAGTCCCGAGCCCGCCGGACGACCCCGATGGGGGTAACACACAGGTATAGCAGGTGTGCTGCCTTCGTTGACCCTTTCCCAAAGCGGAGGCTAAGCTAGCAGCACCCAGGCTTGCGCAGCGGGCGATAGTGCGGCCCGGCCAGCGGCCCCGGAGGCTCCATCCATGCTCCAGATGGAAATAGACAGCATCAGGGTGAGCCTGTTGAACTACCAGCGCGTCGTGATCCTCAAGCAGAAGGACGGCGATCGCTACCTGCCGATCTGGATCGGCCCGGCTGAGGCTGACGCCATAGCAGTGCGGCTGCAGGAAGTGGCGGTGCCGCGGCCGCTGACCCACGACCTGTTGCACAACGTGCTCAGCGAGCTGGGCGGGCGCATCGAGCACATCATCGTGTCCGGGCTTGACCACGACACCTTTTTCGCCAAGATCATCGTCGCCGCGAACGGGCGCACGGTGGCTATCGATTCCCGGCCTTCAGACGCGCTGGCGCTGGCCGTGCGGGCGAAGGTGCCAATCTACGCCGAGGACGCGGTGCTGGAAAAGGCCGGCGTCCAGCTGGACAAGGAGACGGGCGGCGCGATCGTGGGCGGCGAGAGTGCCCAGGGTCAGCAGGCCCGCCCCCCAGAGGTCCCCAAGCCCGTGAACCCCGAGGAGCTGCAGAAGTTGTCGGCGTTCTCGGACTTCATAGAGTCGCTGGACCTTGGTGACCTCGGCGAGGAAAAGAAAAAGGGGAAGTAGCCCGCCGGGCTGCCGGGGAGATATGAGTCAGTTCACAGAGGCCCCGCTCCGGCGGGGCCTCTGTGCGTGTGCTGCCAGGCGCTGTCGCCGGACGCGAGGAGCGTTGGCGACGAGTAGCAGGTCTGCGCAGTCCGCGTTGCCCGGCCTGAGCCGATTGTGATACATTCCACAATCGCTTTGTGAGGGGCGAGCCGAGATGGCACGCGAGCCCCAACCACATGACCCGCCCGCCCCTGTAGGACCGCGTGATGAGGGCTACGGCCCCATGCTCGCGACGCTGGCGCGGTTGGGCGGGATCGGGTGGTTCGTGGCGATCAGCATCGCGGCTGGCGTGCTTGGGGGGTACTGGCTGGACGGTCGCTTCGGAACGCGCCCGTGGCTCGCGGTCGTTGGGCTCACCCTAGGGGCTGCGGTAGCATTCACCGGCATGCTGCGGATGCTGCGCAGCGTAATGGGGCGGTCATCTACGGGGCAGGGGAATGGGAAGCCGGGTGGCTGAGGCTCCGAACCGGGGATATTTGTAGTTGGGCAAACTCTTCAAGAACCCGAAGGTCCTCGTCGGTCTGATCGCCGTGTTGGCGGTCGGGCTGATATCGCTTGCCGGGGGCGCGCTGGGCGCGGCTGCCGGGGGCGGGTTCTTGGGGAGCCCCATACCGCACATCCAGCTCGCCGCCGAGCGGGTCGTCAAGATCGGCGGGTATGACCTCAACAACACGACGATCATGTTCTGGATTTCCGGGTTGTTGCTGTTGCTTGTCGTGTGGCTGGCGACACGGCGCATGAAAGAGGTGCCGGGCCGGCTTCAGAGCCTGTTCGAGGCCATCG
>CAYWBD010000467.1:0-4309 GCA_964456315.1 uncultured Thermoflexus sp. | reverse complement strand
GCCGACCAGCCCGTGGTCACCGAGGACTCGCTGCCGTGGTAGCCACCGCCAACCCGCTCGCACGCTACCTGACGCCTGGCGTTGGCCCGGTGGACTTCGTGATGGACACGACCATCCTGCCCACCGGCGATAGGCTCCGGGACGTGATCAGCCGGGACGCGTGGCTCCGTGATGACGTGCTCGTGCCGGTGTTCGCGGTTGACGCGGACGGCCTGCCCCGATACCGGCGCTTGTTCTTGCAGTTGCACCGTGGCGCTGGCAAAACCGGCGTGGCCGCGGCGGTCGCGCTGGCCGAAGTGATCTTGCACCCGAGCACGGAGGTTATCGCCTGCGCTGCGGACAGCGACCAGGCCCGGCTGCTGCTGGAAGCCTGCGAGGGCTATCTGTCCCGGAGCGAGCTGTTGAGGTCGAGTTGCGAGGTGTTCAAGGGCGAGGTCCGTGTGCCGTCGAACGGCTCCCGGATACGCATCATCTCGTCGGACGTGGCGTCTAGCTGGGGTGTCGGCGGTACGCACAACCGGCTGCGCATCATGGCCGACGAGCTCACGATGTGGTCGGACACTGCCCGGCCCCTGTACGACTCGCTGGCGAGCGCCACGGTCAAGGTCAAGGACAGTCAGGTGATCACCATCACGAACGCCGGGTTTGCCCCGGACGAGGCATGGCAATGGCGCATCCGTCAGGCCGCCGATTATCTCTATGCGCCGCCTGGCGTGATCGCGTCCTGGATACGCCCCGAGGATGTCGAGCGGCAACGGCGAGAACTACCACCGCCGACCTTCGCCCGGCTGTTCGACAACTCGTGGGTCAACGAACGCGGGGACTTCGTGAGCGCGGCGCAGTACGACGGGTGTGTGGACGTGAACATGCGGCCCGTCTATCAGGGCGCGCATGGCGGCTTCTATTTCGCCGGGCTGGACTTGGGCAGGGTGAAGGACAGGACGGCGCTCGCTGTCGGCCACCTTGAGGGCGCAGCGTTCGTGCTCGACGCACTGCAAATCTGGCAGGGCTCGCAGGGTGCCCCCGTCAGCATTGCCGAGGTCGAGATGGCGCTGCTGGACTACGCCAGGCGCTTCCCGAGCCTGACGGTCTATTGCGACCCCTACGAATTGCGGGGCAGCGTCGAGCGGCTACGCGGCCAGATGCGTATCACGGAGTTCGCGATGACTGCGGGGAGCGTGTCGAAGCTGTCTCACGCGTTGTTCGCCGCGATCACCGGGCGCGGGGTGAGGCTGTACCCCGACGCTGATCTGCGGAGTGAAGCCTTGAACCTGGTCACCGTCCAGACGGGCGGGACGTGGCGCATGGACCACAAGCGGGGCGGCCACAACGACCGGGCGACGGCGCTGGCGCTGGCGATCACTGCGGCGCAGTCCGACGGGACGGTGATGGCGCACAAGGCGTTCAGGCTCATGAGCGACATGCTGGGCCGGAGCCTGGCACCTGTTGAGGCCGAGCCTGCTGGTCAGCCCTATGACGCAGCAGTGCAAAGCCTGCTGAGAGGTAATGGTAGACGCTAGCAATCGCCGCGCCTGAACTGGCGACGGCAGGAAAGGAAACAGGCGAATGACCACAGCAACACGAACGGACCGGCTGCCAATGACGGCGGCGGACGTTGACCGCGAGCGAGTCCAGTGTGAAACGCATAAGGCCGAGCTAGAGACTGCGGCGCTGGAGCTCGATAAGAAGGCGGCAATCGCAGCCGCGGTCGGCGGGGGCGACGCGGAGAAGTTGCAGGACAGGGCCGACAAAGCGCGGGCCGAGATCGCCGTGATCGCGGAGCGCCTGGCCGCACTCCGGAAGCAACAAGTTCGCCTCGCCGAAATCGAGAAGGCCGTCCACGAAGCGCAACTACTGAAGCGCGCCGAGGCATTGCGAAAAACCCTGCCCGCGGCGCAGGCCGAAGCCGTCCGTCTGGACAGGCGGGCCAGCGTCATCCTGATCGCGCTTTGCGAGTTCCTGGCGACTGAATGGCCAGCGACCTACGAGCGTCTGCGGCTGACGCACGGTGAGGTGCGCGCCGTCGAGTCTGTCGCGCCAGACCTGCGCTTGAATGTCCCGAGCTGGCCGAACGCGCCGCTCGGCGTCCCCGGCCGTTCGCGTTACGACCGGCGGGCGCTAATGGCCGAGCTTGCCGCCGAAAAGCGCCGCGGCTCCCCAGACCTGGCGCGGTTAGCGAGTCTGCTTACCAGCGACGCTGACCCTGACCTGCGCCGCGAGGCCAAGAAGTTACTGGAGGGATTGCGATGAACGCGGCAGAACTAAAGACCCTTGCTGATTCAATCGTCGCGTGGTCGAACGCCCTGAATGAGAAGGTCAAGAAAGCGCACGCCGACCTGGATATTGAATCGTTCACGCGCCGGTGCGCCGAACTGCGCCAGCAAGTGCTGATCGGCGCGACCACGAAGCTCTCAGAGGCCGACCGCGCACGTGTGGAGCGCGAAGTGCTCGCGAGGCGGAACTAATGGCGGACTTCGGCGTTAAGCGCGTGCCCTTACCAGCGGCGGACTTCGGCCTGGACGCGGACGGTTGGGTGGACGTGAGAACGGAGATAACCGTCGGGATGATGGTCGCGGCGTCGCAGGACGGCGCGGAGCACCCGGTCAAAACGTCTCTGCTGGCGTACTGCGCCGGGTGGTCTATCAAGAAGGGCGGCCTTGAACTGGCGTTCACACCTGAAACCGCGATGCAACTGCCCTGGCGGATTTTCCAGGTCGTGAACAAGGAGATCGAGAGCGTGTCCGACCCTTTCGTGGCAGGCGCGGCGACGCCATCTGGACAGCCGTCGAGCGCGTCCGCGCCGGACAGGGACACCGGCTCGGGCGGGACGAAGTGACGGCGGCGAACGCGATGCGTGTCTGGCGGGTTGTGAAGCTCACGGGCGTCTCGCCGTCGCAGGTCAGGGGATGGCCCCTGGACGACCTGCTCTGGGCAGAGGCCATTGAGACGTACTGGCAGGGCGAGCAAGAGAAGGCGCTGAAGGCGCAGAAGAAGGGACGTTGACATGGTGATGGCGGCACTCGGAGCCGGGCGGCAACTGTCCGTGATCCTGACGCTCCAGGACAAGTTCTCGCGGCAGATGAAGGCGGCGAGCGGCGAACTCACGAAGTTCAAGGGGAACGCCACCGCGACCACCGCGGCGACCAAAAAGGGTTTTGATGATGCGGAGCGCAGCACGTCCAAGTTCCTGCTGACCTTGCGGCAGAACTTCCTGGCGTGGACTGCGGCGGCGGGCGCCGGGCTTGGCGTGTGGCTCCAGCTTGTCAGCATCGCCGCGGAGTACCGGCGCACCCTGACCACGCTGGACGGGGCGCTCGTGGCCGTCGGCACGTCCTGGGACGAACAGCGGGAGCGGATAGAGAAGACCGTCAAGGCGCTCCAGGACGCTACGAGCTTCCCGGCGGCTGACCAGCTCAAGGCACTCTCGGCGCTCGTGCTTGAACTCGGGAACGTGGACGCCGCGCTGGCGCTCCTGGAGCCGTCGCTAGGGCTGTCGGCGCGCACCGGCATGACGCTGGTCGAATCAGCCAAGCTGCTGGCCGACGCGCTCAAGGGCGAGGACGGCGCAATCGCGAAGGCCGCAGAGCTTGGCCTGAACCTGGACGGGACTACCAGCTCGGCGGAGCGGTTCTCAGAAATTTTGGAGTTCACGGAGGGCTGGGCGATCAAGAACAAGGACGCGTATAAGGACATGTCGAACGCCGTCACGCAGCTCCAGCTGGACCTGTCCGAGAAGCTACTCCCGGCGCTGAAGCCCATCGTGGACACGTTGAGTGAACTTGTGGCGATGGCAGGCCCGGCGACGGCGATATTCGGCTCGTTGGCTGCCCAGCTCTTGCTGCCCTTTGAGGTGCTGAAGCGGATCATCGACGGCGTTCAGGCGGGGATTGAGTCGGTCAAGCAAAGCGCCCGCGGCGTCGGCAGTTTTTTCGAGGACATGCTGAACGGGATGATCGCGGTCTACAACAACACCGTCGCGCGGCTGCCAGGGATTGACCGCATTGAGCCGATTGGCGGCGCTCCCACGGCACCGGGGTGGCCGACCGACACCGGCCCTGCGCCGATAGGCCCGTTCCCCTCGCCGTGGCCCATCGACACCGGCCCGCCGGCCATTGGCCCGTTCCCTGCCCCCATACCGCCAGGCCCGCCGTCCACTGACGAGATACAGGGTGGCAACACGATCAACATCACGTCGTATGGCGACATAGACGCTGACCGGCGCATCCGCAGTCAAGTCGAGTCGGCCCTGCGGGCGGGCTACCCGTTCACCAACCGCGAGTCGCAGAGCTTCGACCCGCTCAGATAGGAG
>CAYWBD010000466.1:0-2505 GCA_964456315.1 uncultured Thermoflexus sp. | reverse complement strand
CGATCAACTGGCCGATCATCTTTGGCGAGCAGGAGACCGGGATCACAGTGTTCTGGCCTGATGCCGGCCTCGACACCGGCCCGGTGATGCTCCAAAAGCGAGTGCCGATCAGCCCCGATGACACGCTCGGCTCGCTCTACTTCGACAAGCTCTTCCCGCTCGGCGTGCAGGCGTTGGTCGAGGCGCTGGACCTGGTGCGAGCCGGGCAGGCCTCCAAAATCCCGCAGGACGAGTCGCTGGCCACTTACGAGGGCTGGTGCAAGGACGAGCAGGCCAGGATCGACTGGTCGAAACCGGCATCCGCGGTCTACAACCTGGTGCGGGGCTGCAACCCCCGGCCGGGCGCACACACGTCTTTCAGGGGGGCCATGCTCCGGGTGTTCGACTCTGTCCTGCGCCACCCGGGCACCGATGCAGCGCACGCGAAGGCGCCAGAGCCGGGCACGGTCCTGGCAGTCGAATCAGCCGGGATCGAAGTTGCCGCGACCGGCGGGTCGATCTTCGCAAAGCGAGTCCAGCCGGAAGGCGCCAAAAAGCTATCGGCCAGCGAGTTCGCCGCGGCGGTGGGACTCAAGGTCGGGGACCGGCTAGGGCCATCTTGATTGGCCCAGGACCGGCGCGGCCATCGTCCCTGACCCTGCCCAGAGGGAGAGGGCATGTGTGTTGGGGCCCCAAACGGCACCCGGCCTCAGCCGCCTTCTTTGAAGAAGCCCTTCAGCAGTCCGTTCACGGTTTCCGGGGCGTCCCACGTCGCGACGTGGCCGGCCTCAGGCAGGATGTGGAGTATCGAGCCCGGGATCAACCTGTGCGCCCTGCGAGCATGGGCGACCGGGAAAAAACGGTCGCGCGCTCCCCAGATGATGAGCGTCTGCGCCTGCACACTCGAGAGCTCATCGTCCGTCAGGACGCTGCGCTGACCGTCGAGGCCCGTGTAGGCCGGGAGGGTCCGGGTCACAGCGCGAGAGTGCCCTTTGACCCGCGTGACTGAGAAACAGTAGTGGAGGTAGGCCTCAGCGTCCGGCCCCTCCGGGCTCGCTGACTCCATCCTGGAGAAGAAGTTCTTCATCAGGCGGGGGCCGGGCTTTGAAAAGACCTGGGCCGGGCCGGGGATCGTCATCATCTTGAAAACGAACGGCAGCTCCCGCCCGAGGCCGGCCGAGTCGAGCACGCAGAGGCGGGACACTCTCTCCGGGTGCCGGACTGCGAACCACATCCCTGCGGCGCCGCCTGCTGACAGCCCGGCGATCATGACGCGGTCGAGGCCGAGCGCGTCCAGGAACCCGCGCAAGTAGGCCGTCGTGAAATCCTGAATCGGCGACGGGATCACGGTCTGGCTCGACAGGCCGAACAGCGGGTTGTCAGGCGCTATCACCCGGAAATGCTGCGATAAGGCGGCGATTTGCCTGAACCAGATCGGCCCGCCTGCGCCGCCACCGTGCAGCAAGAGCACCGTTTCCAAAGGCGAGCCGGGCACCCGGTGAGTGGGCGAGTAGTCGAGGTAGTGGATTCGCTGGCCGGCCGCCTCCACGTACCCGCCTCGGTAGTCGAGACCGGCGCGGGCAAGCAGGTCCACCATCGCCGTCTGGATGCGGTCCTGGGCGTCAGCGCGAGACGACGTGAACATATATGTCCAAGGTTATCCCAGGACTGCCCGGTCAAGCCTGCGACATTCGGGCAATAGTGCTCTGATACCCGGTACTCAGGGCCTGCCGCGCGGGCTGTCGAACTGGCTGCCCGCAGGGCAGATATCGCTTAACGGGCAGTCGGGACACAGCGGGCGCTGCGCCTTGCAAGTGCGGCGACCGTGGGTGATCAGCAGCACGTGAAACTGGTACCGGTCGGCGGCTGGCACCAGCGCCTCCAGCACACCATGCGCCTCGTCGGCCCCGGTCTTCTCAGAGATAAGTCCTAACCGCTTCGACACACGGTGGACGTGCGTATCCACAGGCAGCGCGGGCATACCCAGCGAAAACGCCAGCACCACAGCAGCGGTCTTTGGACCGACGCCTGGGAGGACCCGAAGCCAGTCGCGGGCGTCCTCAAACGGCAGCGCCGCCAGGAACTCGAGGTCGAACCGGCCGTGCCGGGTCAGCACGTCGCGAAGCACCGCCTGAATGCGGGCCGACTTCTGGTTCGCAAGCCCGCCGGTCCTGATCGCGTCGGCCAGGTCGGTCGTTGGCGCGTCCAACACGTCCTGCCAGCTTGGGTAGAGGCCCCTCATGTGCTGGTAGGCCCGCTCTGCGTTCAGGTCTGAAGTGTGCTGCGTGAGCACCGTGAAGATGAGTTCGTCGAGTGGGGCCATGCGCGGCCTCCATTCGACGGGCCCGTGAAGCGGGCGCAGCCGGTCCAGGATGAGGGCCGGCGGGACAGGGATTCTCCTGCGGGAGGGACGCCTGGGTCCGGGCATGCTATTGGCCTCGTGAGGCAGGCGGCTTCGTCGCTGAGCGCTAGGGCGAATCGACAATTAGGTGCTCCAGGTCACGGCGGCGGCGAGGTGCAGGACGG
>CAYWBD010000465.1:0-9247 GCA_964456315.1 uncultured Thermoflexus sp. | reverse complement strand
TGATAGAGGCGGAACGTGACTTCATCGGGCGGGTAGTACTTGCCCGGCGAAAGGTTCTCATCGTCCAGGCGGCGGCGGATCCACTCCTCCATGTCGTCGTACTCAAGCGCCTTTTTCGCGATGTCCACAGCGGCCGCCATGGGGATGACGGCGACGCCGTCGTCGTCGGCGTGGATGTAGTCGCCTGGGCGGACGAGCACGCCGTCCACGGTCACCGCGCCGTTGGTCTCGTAGGGGAAGCCGATGCGCGTGCCAAGGCTGGAGGTCTTGTCCAGGCCGAAGATCTTCACGCCGTAGTCCTTCACGACGTGCATGTCCCGGACGCCGCCGTCGCACACCAGGCCGCTGACCTTGCGCTGCTTGAGGCGCAGGAACTTGATGTCGCCGCCGATGGACATGAGCTTGGTGCCCATGGACTCCATGACGATGACATCGCCCGGGCCGGCAAGCTCGAACGCGGCGTACTCCGGCGACGCCTCGCCGCCGGGCTTCTCCGCCGCCGCGTCGGGGCGCGCCGGCACGAACCGCACCGTGATCGCCCGGGCGACCAGGCGCTGCCCCGGCGTGAGGTTCTTCACGTTGGGCATATAGACGTAGCGCGGGTCGTAGCCGTTGCGGGCCAGTGTGTCCACGACCGCGGTTGAGTTGATCAGGTGCAGGGCGCGCACCGTGGCCCTGTCGAGGACGTGCTCTGGGGTGGGTGTGATGTGGGGCATCGGCGGAGTACTCGTCTCGGCTACCGGGGCCAGTCGGTAGCCTATTTTAGAGGGCCGGGCCGTCTCTGGAGTGTTACCAAGTAATGGGGTGCCCGCCTATAGCCCCCGCTCACCGAAGCGCTGCATGATGAGGGCGGCGTGCCTGGCGCCGAACAGGAAGTCTTCGACGGTGATGTTCTCGTTGGGGGCGTGGATCTTGTGCGACGGGTGGTCGACGCCGGACGTGGCGATGGGCATGTCGAGGGTGATTCCGAAGTCGTACATCGGCCCAGTGCCAGCCATCGTCGGCGAAATCACCGGCGGGCGCCCGTAGATCTCCTCTGCTGTCTGCGCCACCATCTTCACCCAGGGTGAGTCCATCGCGGTGCGGGCCGGGTTGACGCCGGCCATCATCTCGGTCTCGACGTCCTGGAAGCCGTGCTTGTCCAGGTGCGCCCGCAACTTGCCGAAGATGTCGTCCGGGCGCATGTCCGGGACAAGGCGGAAGTCCATGCGCGCGCCCGCCTCAGCTGGCAGGACGGTCTTCATGCCCGGCCCGTTGTAGCCAGACATGAACCCGTTGATGGTGGCTGTGGGCTCGAACAGGTGGCGGCGGCGCAAAGGCAGCCCCTCGAGGCCGCCCAGCAGGTCGTCGGTCCCGAACGTCCGCTTCCACTCGGCTGTTTCATCCGGTAGCTTCGCCACGGCGGCGTCCTCTGCCCGCGTCGCGCCGCGCACCTTGTCGTAGAAGCCGGGTATCAGCACGCGGCCCGTGCCATCACGCAGTGTGGCCAGCGCATGCACAAGCCGCCACGGCGCAGACGGCAACACCGTGCCGTACGACGAGTGCGCATCGCCGGCCAGCTTCCTGACGCTTAACTTGACAGTGAGCACGCCTTTGAGGCCGAGGTACATGAAGGGGTCGCCCGACATGTTTCGACCGCCGCCCTCCCAGATGCAGGCGTCAGCCTTGAAGTCCTGGCCGCGCTGCTCGATGAGCGCGGGAAGATTGGGCGAGCCGATCTCCTCTTCGCCCTCGACGAAGAATTTCAGGTTGCAGGGCAGGCCGCCGCGGACCTCCATGAAGGCACGTATGGCGGCGAGGCGGGCGGCGATGTTGCCCTTGTCGTCGGAGATCCCGCGGCCATAGACACGGTCGCCCTTGCGAGTGGGCTCGAACGGGGGCGACTCCCAGAGCTCGAGTGGCTCGGGCGGCTGGACGTCGTAGTGCGTGTAGAACAGGAGCGTGGGCCTTGATGGGTCAAGCGCAGGGACGGGGCGTGCCTTCCCCGATGAGCTAGGGGCACGACGTGTCGTGCCCGATGCGGCACGGCCAGGCGCCGAATTCGGGCCCGCGCTCGATGCGCCTACTTCAACCCTCACCCTCGCCCTCTCCCTCCCAGGGAGAGGGGATTTCGCTGCGCTCGAGACACGGGCCCGGCTCGCCGTGCCCCTGCCCGCGCCGCTAGGACCGGCAGCCGCCCAGCCGAACACGCTGGGGTGGCCGTTGTTCGGCACAGGCACGACTTCTGCGGTCAGGCCGACAGACTCCAGCGATCGCTTGATCAGCTGCGGCGCCTTGTCGAACCCCAGGCCCTGCGCCGACACGCTTGGCTGACGCACCAGCTTGAACAACAGCTCGATGCTCTCGTCAACGTGCTTTTCGATGTGGGCGTAGATGTCTTTCATGCGTGCCTCCCGCGCTGGCCGCTCTAGTTCCGGGCTTTGCTCCTGGCTTCGACACATCCCTGGGTACAAACTCGCCCTTCGACATGCTCAGGGCGGGCAGGCTCAGGACGAGCGGTCGTCCACCTTGGCTCGATCATGCGCCCGGAGCATCGTGAGCGCGGCGAGTGCCGTACCGTCGACAGTGTGACCCGCCGACAGCAGAGCGCCGAGTTCGTCAGGCAGGATGAACCGGCCTTCGAGGATGCCTTCGTCGGCTCGCAAGCGCAGGGCTGATTCAGCGTCCACCGGCAGGTCAGCCAGGAAGATGCGGTTTCGCATCGAGAGTATGCCGGAATCCGGGATGAGGGTGCCAAGGAGTGTGAGAATGGACGCGGTCAGCCCGGTCTCTTCGAGTAGCTCCCGGGCCGCGGCCTGCTCAAATGACTCGCCTGGGTCGGGGACGCCGCGCGGGAACTCCCAGACATCTCCGCCCGCCGGGTAGCGGTCCGCCTTGATGAGCAGCACGCGGCCATCGGGCAGCCGCGGGATGACGTGGGAGCCGCCTTCTGCTCCTGCGCCGGTGACTCTCAAGTACCTGCCGGCCGAGCCGTCGGGTCGCACGACGTCATCGTCGTAGACCTTGACCCAGGCCGTCTGGTACACGAGCCGCTCTTTGACCCGCCGGTAGCGCACTGCGGCAAGATATCAGACGGATCGGCGGCCAGAGGCCGTCGCCTTCCTCTGGCGGGTAGGTTGCCATTCCGAGGCATCGGGCGGGTCTTCCGGCTTGCACACTTTGCAGGGCCGATACCCGGAGGCACGCGCATCAGGGTAGGAGGCGAACAGGACGCGGTTTGCCGATTTCATGCGGCGGCCCGGTGGGCAGGCGAGCCGACAGTAGATGCGGGTGGTCTTGCAGCCCTGAAGCATGGAACGAAACACAGATTTCGCAGATTACACAGATTTCGCGCTTTGATTTGTGTCCCTGGACAACTTCTGATTCTGAAACGATTTCCCGGCATCCGAATCGCCTCCTGCTGGGAAAGAGATGATTCAGCATTTCGGTCGAATCTGTGAAATCTGTGAAATCTTTGTTCCCGTCTACGCGGGCACGGCCTTGCGGTACTCCTCGAGGCGGCGCAGGTGGTTGTGTGCGCCCTTGAGGCCGTCGCCCATGGTGTTGACCGAGAAGTGCGACGCGCCGATGCCGCGCCAGGACTTCGCGGTGTCCGTCCACTTCGACTGGACTGTCAGGTGCGCCGATGCCCGGCCCTCGATGCCGATTTTCTTGCGGTCCCGCCCGTACTCGGCGACGTAGCCGTAGAACTTCGCCAGGAGCTCCTGGCCGCGGTCGTCGGGCTGCCACTGCGGCATCCAGCCGTCGCCCAACCGGGCGATGCGGCGGACCACCGCGTCAGAGGCGGGCTGCCCGGTCCGGGGCTGGTCGCTGCCGCCGCCAAACCAGACCGGTATGGGCCGCTGGACGGGCATGGGGTTGATGCCCGCGTCTGTCACGGTGTGGTTAGCGCCTTTGAACGTGACTGCGGTCTTCGTCCAGAGGGCACGCAGGAGGTCAACCTGCTCCTCGGACCGCTTGCCGCGGTCGTGGAAATTCATGCCGAGCGCCTCATACTCGACGTCGTTCCAGCCGATGCCGATTCCCAGGCGCAGCCGCCCGCCGGAGAGCACGTCCAGGCACGCCGCCTGCTTCGCTACGAGCGCCGTCTGCCTCTGGGGCAGGATGATGATGCCGGTCGTGAGGCCGACCTTGCTCGTCACTCCTGCGAGGAACGAGAAGAGCACGAACGGCTCGTGGAACGGCGTCTCGAGCTTGTAGGGGCCTTTCCAGTCCGGGCGGCTGGCTGTGTTTGCGCCGAGGACGTGGTCGTAGGCGAGGATGTGCGTGTAGCCCATTCTCTCGACGGCCTGGCCGTACTCCTTGATGGCGGCCGGGTCTGAGCCTATTTCAGTCTGCGGGAACACGACACCGATTTGCATCACAAACTCCTTTGGAACTACAGATTTCGCAGATTACACAGATTTGATCGAAGCTGCGCATTTTGCGTCTTTCGCGATCCAGCTAGTGTCCCGACGCCGAAATGGAACTCCTAATTGACCCCTCACCCTAACCCTCACCCGCAAGGGGAGAGGGAACGAAATGCATGCTCTAGGACTTCGGCGTCGGGACACTAGATCACTGCAGAGCCCCAATCAACAAACTGTGAAATCTGCGTAATCTGTGTTTCCGTCCTAGTCCGGCGTGCCGCCGGCGAGGAGGCCGCCGTCAACCAGGATGGTCTCGCCGTTGACGTAGCTTGACAGGTCGCTCGCCAGGAAGAGCGCCATGTTGGCGATGTCACGCGGCACCCCGCCTCGGCGGGCCGGGATCGAGGGGATGGCGTGGTCGGCATAGCCCTTGCCGCCCCGGTTTTTCTCCTGCGCCGCTGTCAGCACTCGACTGTCAATGTAACCGGGGGCGATGCAGTTTGACGTGATGCCCGTCCCGGCAAGGTCCACCGCCATGCTGGATGCCATGCGGTTGAGGCCGGCCTTGACGATGCCGTAGATCATGTCTTTTGGCCAGGCGCGGAAGCTGTGGACGCTGGAGATCGAGATGATGCGTCCGCCCCCGCCCTGCTGCACCATTTCATTTGCCGCCCGCTTCGAGCAGAACACGTAGCCCTTGAGTGCGTGGCCGATCTGGAAATCCCAGTCGTCCTCATCAAGCTCCAGGAACGGCGTCCACTTCGTCTTCACGGCGTTGTTGACGAGCACGTCGATGCGGCCATGGGCTTTCAGGAACTCATCAAACATGCGATCGCGCTGCTTGGGGTCCCCGATGTCCGCCTGGTGCCATGACGCCTTGCGGCCAAGCTTCCTGACGGCGGCGATGGTCTTGCCGGCCTCGGCGTCGCGCTCGACGTCATTGATGCCCACGTCCGCGCCGTTCTCGGCAAACGTGATGGCGATCTCGCGCCCAATGCCCCGCCTGGAGCCCGAGATCAGAGCCTTTTTGCCCTTGAGCAGGTCCATGTGCTTCTCCAGGCTTCGTCCCCTCTCCCCCAAGCGGGAGAGGGCCAGGGTGGGGGGTCTTCGACCATGTCATTTTGAGGCCCCAAAGGCCGGTGGGAATGGCCTCTTCACATTCCGAAGTTTCTGACCGCCAGACGAAAGAGATTCTTCGCACCCTTCACTGCTTTCCGGGTGCCCAGAATGACATCGTCGAGGGTCATCGCATCACATCTCTCCGCCTGAGGCGATCATGCCGCCGTCAACCAGGAGGGTCTCGCCGTTGACGTAGTCGCCCATTTTCGAGCACAAGAACACTACTGCCCCCGCAATGTCGCTGGGGAGCCCGCCACGCGCCGAGGGGACCTTCTTGAGCATGGGGTGCTTCTCAAGGTCATAGGGCGCCGGGTCGACCGTGCCGTCGGAGAGCGCGTTGTTGATGGCGCCGGGCGCGATGGCGTTCGCGGTGATGCCGGTGCCGATGAGGTCCACAGCCAGGCCCTTCGCCATGCGCCGCAGCCCCGCCTTGGCGACACCGTAGGCCGTCCAGTTCTTGTAGGCCCGGTAAGCGTGCACGCTGGACAGGCTGATGAGCCTGCCTCCACGCCCCTGCTTGACCATGTGCCGGGCCGCCGCCTGCGAGGCGAAGAAGTAGCCCTTAAGCGAGAGGTCCATCATGCGGTCCCAGTAGGCCTCGTCGGTGTCGAAGAACAGGCGCGACTGGTCCGGGAAGATGGCGTTGTTGACCAGGATGTCGATGCCGCCGTGCTGGCGTACGAAGTCGTCGATGACGCGGTTGACCTCGGGAATCTTCGACACGTCTGCGATGTGCAGTGTCCCCTTGCGACCGCGGTCTGCGACCATCTTCACGGTGCGGCGGGTCTCAGCGTCATCAAGCAGGTCGTTGACACCGACGTCGGCGCCCTCTTGCGCGAGGGTCACCGCAATCCCGCGGCCAATGCCCTTGCGGCCGCCGGTGATCAGCGCTTTCTTTCCATCAAGCAGGCCCATTTTTACTGCTCACTTTCTGGTCGTGGATTCCTGAGTGCTGTCCGGCAGATGGACTGACAAATGGGGATTCACCCTCTCCCCAGCCCTTCCCGATTGAGGGGAAGGGGATTACCAGAGGGCCGAGGGTGATGTTACCCCCGGGCGAGCGCCTGGGTTGCGAGCGTGCCTGCCAGGCCCATCGCCGCACCGATGTCGGGGAGGCGATATTCCGCATCTCTGCCCCTGACCGCCCTTGATGCGAAAACGAGGACGGCCTCGGAGACGACCTGGCCCGTGGCACGCTGAACGGCAAGTGCGTATGCGCCAAGCTGCGGCACGTACGGCCCGGCCGCCTGGTCGAGGCTCTCACTCGCGCCGAGGTCGTCAGTCTTATAGTCCACGATCACTAGCCGCCCGTCGGAGTCCTCGAAGATCAGGTCGATGATGCCTTCGAGCGTGCCGTCGCTGCCGTCAACGGCGGCGGCGACTGGCGTCTCCCGCCAGCACCTGCCGCGCTGCGCGGCGGCGGCGGCCCGGGCCATGACGGGCGTCCGGAGCACGTCGCGGGCGTACGCCTCAACCTGGCCGGCGGCCTGAGGCATCCCGTGGCGGGCGGCCTCGGCCCTCGCCAGTTCGACCAGGCCCTTCTCCGACGCGAGGTCGGCTTCCTGGAGTACGGCGTGAACTGCGCGTCCGAACTCGCCTGCTGCCCTGCCCCGGCGCCACGGCTCGTCCTCGTATTCTTTTGAGGCCTCTTTTTGCTGGAACGCCGCCGCCGCGACCCCGTCGGCGGCTCCGTGGCTCAACGATGACGCCCCGACGGACCCCGTCCGGCGGGCAGCGTGCACCGCGACCATTCGCTCTGACTCCCATGCGTCGGGCGCGTACCGTTCGTTTTCCGCCGGGGTGGGTGGGGCGCTGGCGGCGTCGGGAACGGCAGCATGTCCCGCGACTGAGGTACGGACGTCGCCAGGAGCCGGCAGCACGGCTTCGTCCCAGACGCCGTCCGTCCCCTGGCAGAGGGCGTCCAACTTCGCCGCACGGCTACGTCTGGCGTCTCGGCCTCCTCTGAAGAGGCTCACGAACAGGTGGTCTCTTGCACGCGTTGCGGCGACGTACATGAGCCGGACGTCCTCAGCCGACTCTGCGGCTGCCCCACGCTGGTCCAGCTCCCCGAAGTCCGGGGTCTCAAACGGTGCCTCAGACCCCCCGACGCTCACTCCGACCCGGCGTCTGCCGCCCTCCTCACCTGCGCCGGCCCCGGACGGGCTGAACATGACCGGCCCGCGTCGGCGTCTTGTCGCGCCCAGGCCTGCCAGGGCGACGATCGGGAACTCCAGGCCCTTGGCCGCGTGCACAGTCATCACCCGCACGGTGCCGGAACCCTCCGGTGAAAGGGCGGCCTCAGCCATCCGGTCACGGCCCGCGGCGCGGTCTTCTGACCAGCGGATGAACTGCCGCAGCGATGTGGCGCCGGCGTCCTGCACCTGGCGGGCGAGCGCGGAGAGAAGCTGAAGTCGCCGCAGACGCTCTGGACCGGACGACGATGCCAACGCGGCCTCGCGCAGCCCGCGCTCCCTGACTACCGCTTCGATCAACTCGGGGACGCTGCACGATGCCTGCAGGCCACGGAACCGCCGCAGCGAGTCGAACGCCGCGGCCACAGCCGGCGACGCCAGCGCGGCCTGCGCGGGGGCCGGCCAGTCTGCATCGAACACGCCGCCAGCATGGGCCCACCGGGCAAGGTCGACGTCGCTGCACCCAAATACGGAAGACCGCAGCACGGCCACGATGGCGACCTGGTCAGTTGGGTCATCGATCGCGCTGAGGCAGGAGAGCAGGTCCCGGACGTCCTGCGTCGCGAACACCATCGACTGGCCTTCCAGCGAGTACGGGACCTGCTCAGACTGGAGCGCCCGCTCCAGGAGGTCGAGTCCCGTGCGCGCCGGGATCAGGATGGCGAGGTCGTCATAGCGCGAAGGCCGTGCCTTGCCGTCCTTTTCGCGCACCCGCCAGCGCCCTGCCCCGACGGCCCGGCAAAGAGCCGCGAGCTTGTCTGCCTCAAGACGCCGTGCGTGGTCAGCGCCCACGCCCATGTCACCGCCGAACCACCACACGCCGGGCCCGGCGCCGGGCTGTCCGTACTGGGCGTCGCCGGCGGGGCCTGTGTCGACAACCCCGCCTTCAAGCGGGACGTAGTCAGCCTGGTCGGCGCCAGCTGCAGTCTTCGACTCCGCCATCCAGGCCCCGAAAACGTGGTTTACCCATGCGATCACCTTTGGGTGGGACCTGAAACTGTGCGTTAGCTTCTCAACCCGGCCCTGCCCGCGGGCCAACTGGCCGGAATAGGCCCTGAGGTCGGCCCTCCTGAAGCTGTAGATGGACTGCTTGGGATCACCGACCAGGAACAGCGAACCGGGGTCTGGCCGGTCAGGGGAGGCCGTATGCGTCAGCAGCTGCGCGATCTCAACTTGCAACGGGTCAGTGTCCTGGAACTCGTCAATCATGACGTGGCTGTAGCGCGTCCGGAAATGGGTAAGCGCCTCCGGGCTGTCCCGCAGCAGGTCTCGGGCCAGCACGAGGCAGTCGTGGAACTCCAGCGTGCCTTCTTTCCGTCGCTCCTCGGCGTATTGAGTCACAAACGTCGCCAGTCCGTCCAGGACGGTCCCCAGCGCGGCCGTCCGGAATGTGGCGATCTCTGCCAGGACCACAGAACGGACGCCTTCGACGACGCTGCGCACCTCCCCGAGCGGGCCGGTCTCGCCGCGTTTACCGGGCCAGTTGCCCTTATTGCCGAGGTTGCCAGTGCCGGGCCACTTCGCTTCGGTGAGCAGTCGGAGCGACTCTGCGCTCGCTGGCCCCTCCGCAGTGAGCCGCTCCGCCAG
>CAYWBD010000464.1:0-5201 GCA_964456315.1 uncultured Thermoflexus sp. | reverse complement strand
GGTAAAGGGGCGCCAGGGCATCGGGACTTACCTCCAGGCTCTACTGCCCGGAGGTTAGATGTCTCCCTGTCTTACGCGAAGGGTTCTGAGACAGCCTGCAGGGTCGAGATTACATCTTCAATATTGGCTATGGGTCTGTACCCGGTGCTATTGCCGCCAATCAGAACCGCCGTTGCCGCCTAACAGTCCGGGCGAACGGCGGGACGCTCGTACCGCGCTGGTGAACGCTCCTTGCGTTCGGTCAGGCGGGGCGATCAGCACCGGCCTCCCCGATTGAGACGGGATCTGCTTGTCCAGGCTTTGGGTCAGCGGACCTCAAGGACTTTTCCAGCCACATTCGTTTTATGGGGTGGCGAGGTACGGCCGGGGGCGTTGGAATGCCCCTACGAGAGGGCTTCGGCTGCTGCTCCTCAGCTGCCTGGGCAGTGAACATCTTCGCCCTGTTCCGCAGCTGCTCCTCATACGCGGCTTTGCCGGTGAACAAGTCCGCCATTGCGCGCTTCCCTTCGTCATCGTGCCACTCTACGGTCATGTCCTTAACCAGGCGCCGGACTGTTGATGGAGAGACGTGCCGCTTTGTGGCGAAGAAATATTCCTTGGCTGTCTGGATGTAGCCGAAGCCGTCTACCAGGTGAAGCTTCATCAGAAGCGGCAGGTTGTATCTGGGTGAAACGTACTGGCCCGACGCCAGCTGTTGCCTGAATAACTCCTCCTCGATGCGCCTCTTGCTCCCGGCGGCTGCCAACACTCCTGGACCCATCGTGACCTTGCCGGTCACTTCATCCTGACTGAACACGGTGACCTGTTCCGCCACGGGACCCCACTTCACAAAGCGTTCTCCTACTTTCCGCCCCTGTGCGCCCTGCAGGTGCTCCATCTCGGTCTGCGGATCGATCTGCCTGGCAGCCCCGATCCAGCGATTCAACGTGCTCTGCGGGACAGACAGCGGAGAACTGATCTCGGCTTCGCTGTATCCATTCCGATAGAGCTGAACGGCACGCAGCCTCTTGCTTTCGTGGTGTTGCTTTCCGCTGCCCGATTTTTTCACCGCTCTTACTCCCGGCCAATGGCGTGAGAACGAACCCACGCGGCCCCCGATTCGGTGGCCCGCGGTGTGAAACGGAAACAAGCCTACAACCGATGGCGTCGAGCTGAAGGCGGCCCGCATCCGGGCGGGCCTCCGGCAGTACGAGCTCGCGGCGTTGGCCGGGATCGATCAGCCTCACCTTTGCGGGATTGAGGCAGGCCGCCGGCCGCTGAGCTCGGAGCTGGACGAAAAGCTCAGGAAAGCCATCGATGAAGCGGCGACCACCAAGCGCAGATGGCGGCGGCGCCAAACCGGCACTTACCGGGGTTGCTGCCACCGATGCCGCCCTGTGGCAGGTGGCCGACGTGCTCGCCGAGATCGCCCGAAATGACACCGCTCCGCCGCATTCCAACGCAGTTGTCAAGGATCGGCCACAAAGAGCCGATAGCCGCACCGAAGGAGATGACAAGCGTGCCAGGAGTAACTAGCGACGTCGATCAAGACAGGGCCCGCAACGCGGAGGCATCAGATGCCGACGCCTGACCCGCTCTCCCAAGCGCACCGGACGGTCCTGGAGGTCGGCAGTGCGATCAGCCCGGCGGTCATCGCCGCGCGCGGTTATCGGACGGTGACGGTCCGGGCCGAGTTGCATCGACTCGGGTTTTCTGAAGCTCAGCTACGGGTGCCGTCGCTCCTGATCCCGGTCTGGAGTCCGGCAGGTGACATCGGCCTGTACCAAGCGCGCCCGGACGCCCCGAGGATACTTCGCGGCAAGGCCGTCAAGTATGAGACGCCGAGCGGCAGCCGCATGGCGCTAGATGTCCCGCCGACGGTCCGACACCTCATCGGCGACCCGGCCAAGCCGCTGTTTGTGACGGAAGGAATCAAGAAAGGGGACGCCCTGGCGTCTCAAGGCTGCTGCGCGGTCGCCTTGCTCGGTGTCTGGAACTGGCGAGGCACCAACGAGCACGGTGGCAAGACGGCCCTGCCCGAGTGGGAGATGATCGCCCTCAACGGTCGGACCGTGTACATCCTGTTCGACAGCGACGTGATGTTGAACCCGCAGGTCTACGGTGCGTTGTTGCGGCTCAAGGCGTTCCTCGAGAACCGCGGGGCGCGCGTCCTGGTCATTTACCTCCTGCCTGGTGACGGCGGCACCAAGGTCGGCGTAGATGACTTCTTTGCAAGCGGCCACACCCTCCAGGACCTTCTTGTGCTGGCCACCGCCGAGGTGCGGTTGCCACCGGTTCCAGACGGGCTCCGTGAGTCGGAGCACCCTTACCGGTCAACGGAGACCGGGCTCGTCTGGCTGAAGCCGACGGGCGGAGGCACCGATGAGGTGCGTCTAACGAACTTCGGCGCTGCGATAGTCGCGGACGTCGCAGAGGACGACGGCGCCGAGGTCCGCAGGAGCTTCGAGATCGAAGCGCGCCTACGCGGCAGGGTCAGGAAGTTCACAGTTCCGGCCCCCACATTCGCCGCCATGAACTGGCCAGCCGAGCACCTTGGGGCGGGCGCTGTCGTTTACCCAGGCTTCGGGACCAAAGACCACGCACGGGTAGCTCTGCAGCTCACTTCAGGCGACATCCCAGAACGGCCGATATACACCCACACCGGGTGGCGCAAGACGCCTGACGGGTGGGTCTATCTCCACGCCGAAGGCGCTATCGGCGCCAATGGACTACAGCCAGAGTTCGCCGCAAGCCTACCGACTCAACTGGCGGGATTTGCCCTGCCCGACCCGGTCACGGGCGAGGGGCTGAAGGCGGCCATCCGGGCCAGCGTTCGTATCGTCGACCTTGCCACTGAGAGGGTGACCGTCCCGCTGTTTGCCGCCATCTGGCGAGCGGTCCTGGGCGGTGCTGATCACAGCCAGCACATAAGCGGCGAAACAGGGGCGGGCAAGACAGAGCTCGCTGCGTTGGCCCAGCAGCATTTTGGACCCTTGATGGACGCACGGCACTTACCTGGCGGGTGGTCCAGCACCGGGAATGCCCTAGAGGCGATGGCCTTCAGTGCCAAGGACGCCCTGCTAGCCGTCGACGATTTCGTGCCCACGGGGAGTGCAAGCGACATCCAGCGTCAGCACCGTGACGCCGATCGCTTGCTGCGCGGCCAGGGAAACCTGAGCGGCCGCGCGCGGATGCGTGCCGACACCACGCTCAGGCCGCCGAAGCCGCCCAGGGGTCTCATCGTCAGCACGGGGGAGGACGTTCCGAAGGGGCAGTCCCTTCAGGCGCGAGTGCTTGCCAGTGAACTCCCTAAGCAAGGGCCGGGATCGCTGGATTGGCAGCTCCTCGGGCTGTGCCAGCGCGATGCCGCGGCAGGGCTATACGCCCAGGCCCTTTCTGGGTTCGTCCGGTGGCTGGCGCCGCGCTACGAACGGATATCTGCGGACCTCCGTGCAGAGGTCGCGGCCCTGAGGGGCGCGTCCTACTTGGAGGGCCAACACCGGCGCACGTCCGCCATAACGGCGTCTCTCTGTGTCGCCGTGCGCCATTTCTGCATGTACGCCGAGGAATCCGGAGCCTTCACCACGGTCGAGGCGGAGGCATTCCGGGAACGTTGCTGGGCCGCCATCACGTCAATCGCAGCGTCGCAGGCCGCAGGGCAGACGGCCAGTGAGCCGACGCGTCATTACCTGGATCTGCTGGGCGCGGCGCTCTCCAGCGGGCGCGCTCATGTTGCCGGACCTGACGGAAGCAAGCCTAAAGGAGCCGAGGCGTGGGGGTGGCGTCAGGTCACCGTCGGCGGCGGCGAATACGAGCATCAGGATTGGCGCCCGAGCGGCGAACGGATCGGCTGGGTGGCGGCTGAAAACCTGTACCTGCAGCCTGATTCTTCCTACGCCGCCGCCCAGAGGCTGGCCAGGGACAGCAACGACGCGCTTGGCGTGACCCTTCCCGTCCTCAAGCGGCGTCTGAAGGACCGCGGCCTCCTCGCCAGCACCGAGCCTAAACGCGAGACGACCACGGTGCGCAAGATGCTGGAGGGTGCGCAGAGAAACGTCCTGCACCTGCGCGCCGGCGCCCTGGTTGTCCCTCCGTCTGCACAACCCGACAAACCCGACATCGCCGGGCCGACACCAGTCGCCGGCGTGCCCGCTCACAGTCAGGGCGCCGCCCGAATGCCTGCCGCGGCAAATGTCGGGAATGTCGGGTCGGGAAACCGGAGAGACGCGGACCCCGACGCGGGACGCTGGGGGAGTGTGTAGGCGATGAGCGTTGAGACCATCATCCGCCAGGCACATGACCTGGGCATAACTCTTCGTGTTGCCGGGGACCGCATCGAATACGCGCCCAGGGCTAGTGCGCCCGGCGATTTCGTCGAGGCGCTGCGGCGCCAGAAGGCCGAGGTCATCGCCTTCATCACACAGCAGGGAGCCACGGCTGGGGTGTCACCCGAGGCCGCCCTGTTGTCGTGGGCGTCCGAGCTGGCGGAGCAGGACTCTGTGCTGTCCGAGCCCGTCCAGTTCGTCGAGGCGCCATTGCGCACCATATCGACGGGCCGCGTGTCGTGGTACGCCGCCCAGTATCTGCGCACCATCACGTTTGCACGGCAGGAGCGGCAGCTCGGTGGCTGGGGCCGGTGGACGCCCACCTGGTGGAAGCAGCGCGAGCAGGAGGCGCTGGGGGCATTAGCTGCCCTGCGTGACGCGCTGAGCGACCACGGCCGCGGTGAGGTACAGACCCATGGCTAGCTCCGCCGCTCACAGCAACCCCATCTCGAAACGCGTCATGCGGCCCCTCGCGGCCGACGTGTTCAAAGCCGCCCAGGCGCGCGTCCGCCACGTCTTCGAGACCTACGACAGGGTCGTGGTCAGCTACTCCGGCGGCAAGGACTCCACCTGCGTCCTGGAGCTCGCCCTCGCCGCCGCCCGCGAGCTAGGCAAGCTGCCCGTGGACGTGCTGTTCTTCGACGAGGAAGCGTTGTTGCCCGAGACCGAAGACATGGTGATGCGCGTAAGGGCGCGGCCAGAGGTGAGGCTCACATGGGCGACCGGCCGGGTCGACTACTGGGACGCCAGCAGCAATGAACAGCCCCATTGGACCACCTGGGACCCGGCCAAGCGCGACGTGTGGGTGAGGGAGCCGCCTCCATTCGCTGTAGACATGGGCCAGATGAAGTACCCGGCGCCCGGCGACGCCATCGCCCGCCTCTGGGGGCCTGAACA
>CAYWBD010000463.1:0-6069 GCA_964456315.1 uncultured Thermoflexus sp. | reverse complement strand
AACGCCGCAGCCCGCTTCGCCACGGCCCGGCCAATCGCGCCCAGGCCGTACACCCCAACAGTCCGGCCGGTTAGCTCGTCGATCTTGCCCTCGTAGGCGGCGGTGTCCCACTTCCGTGCCGCCTGGTCGGCCAGCGACTTGGGCAGGCGGTGGGCCAGGGCGAGCATCATGCCGAGCGCATAGTCCGCCATCGGAGGCACGTGGGGGCCGGGCGCGTTGGTGAGCATCGTCGTCGAGTTGGCGATCTCCTCCACAGCCACTATCCGGTCCACCCCGGCGCCAGGGCACGCAATCCAGCGCAGCTGTTTCGCGGTCTCATACGTCCGCCTGTCGGGCCAGCCGAAAAACACGTCGGCGTCGCGCGCCTCCCGCGCCTGGTCGGCGGGCGTATAGGCGGTGGCGAACTTCACGGCAGGGAACTCAGCACGCAGGTCAGCAGCGAACCGCTCCCCGAGGTGGGTCGACGCGATCACAACTTTGATGGCTGGCATGTCTGTACTCCCCCTCTTTGCGCCAGTCGACTGGCGCCGTTGCCTTTCAACCCAAACTTGCTTTGGGGACCTCGTCCGGTCCCAATGAAGCGCCAGGGATCCCGCTCCGGATCATCTCCTAGTGTGGCTGCCAGCGCCCAGCTCCCAGACCACGACACGCGCTAAACTTCGATGACCATGACTGACTTCAAGATCGTCTCCGCGTTCAAGCCCACCGGCGACCAGCCACAGGCTATCGAAAAGCTGGCCGAGGGGCTGACACGCGGCCTGCAGCACCAGACCCTCCTGGGCGTCACCGGCTCCGGCAAGACGTTCACCATGGCCGGTGTCATCGAGCGGGTCCAGAGGCCGACGCTGGTCCTGGCGCACAACAAGACGCTCGCCGCGCAACTGAGCTCGGAGTTCCAGGAGTTCTTCCCCGAAAACTCCGTGCAGTACTTCGTGTCCTACTACGACTACTACCAGCCCGAGGCTTACGTCCCGCAGTCCGACACCTACATCGAAAAAGAGTCGGACATCAACGAGGAGATCGACCGCCTGCGCCACGCCGCGACACGCTCCCTCCTGACGCGGCGTGACACCCTCATCGTCGCCTCGGTGTCCTGCATATTCGGCCTTGGCTCTCCCGAGGAGTACCGCAACGTCGTCATCAAGCTCCGCCGGGGCGAGGGCGCAGGCTTGCGGAAAGTCGTCCGCCGCCTCATCGACCTGTACTACGAGCGGAACGACCTTGAGATGACCCGCGGCCGCTTCCGGGTACGCGGCGACACCCTCGAACTTATGCCGGCGTATGACGAGATCGCGCTGCGCATCCAGTTCTTCGGTGACGAAGTGGAGCGGATAGTCGAGCTCGACCCGCTCACAGGCGAGGTGCTCGCCGAGAAGGACGAGATCGACATCTTCCCGGCCAAGCACTTCGTCACGCCGGAAGCGCAGCTGGCGGACGCGCTCAAAGACATCGAGAACGAGCTCGGAGCCCGCCTGGAGGAGCTGCGCTCGCAGGGCAAGCTGCTCGAGGCAGAGCGCCTGGAGCAGCGCACCCGCTTTGACCTGGAGATGCTCCACGAGACGGGCACCTGCCCCGGTATCGAGAACTACTCACGCCCGCTTGCCCGCCGGGCGGCCGGGTCGGCGCCATTCACGCTGCTCGACTATTTCCCAGACGACTACCTCGTATTCATCGACGAGTCGCACATCACGCTCCCCCAGGTCCGTGGCATGTACCACGGCGATGTCGCTCGCAAGCGCACGCTCGTGGACTACGGGTTCCGGCTGCCCTCGGCACTCGACAACCGCCCGCTCTCTTTCGACGAGTTCGAGGAGCGGGTGAAGCAGATCGTCTACGTTTCTGCCACGCCCGGCCCCTACGAGGCGGAGCACGAGAAGCAGCGCGTAGAGCAGGTCATCCGGCCCACCGGCCTCGTGGACCCGACCATCGAGGTCATGCCCACCAAAGGCCAGATAGACGACCTCATGGCCCGCATCCAGGAGCGCACAAAGCGCAACGAGCGCGTCCTCGTGACCACGCTAACCAAGCGCATGGCCGAGGAGCTATCGGACTACCTGCGCGAGATGGGCGTCAAGGTCCACTACCTCCACTCGGAGATCCAGACGTTCGAGCGCACTGAGATCCTGCGGGACCTGCGCCTGGGGGTCTACGACGTGGTCGTGGGCATCAACCTGCTCCGGGAAGGCCTGGACCTGCCAGAAGTCTCCCTTGTCGCTGTCCTGGACGCCGACAAGGAGGGCTACCTGCGGTCCGGCACATCCCTGGTGCAGACCATCGGCAGGGCGGCGCGCCACGTGGACGGGCATGTCGTCATGTACGCCGACCGTATCACTGACTCGATGAAGCTTGCGATCAGCGAGACCGACCGCCGCCGCTCCATTCAGCAGGTCCACAACGCCGAGCACTCGATCACCCCTCGCTCTATCGTCAAAGAGGTCAGGGACATTACGGACCGCGTGCGTGAGTCAGTGGGGCTGGACCGCGTCGCAGAGGCCAGGACCCCCTACGTGGCGGCCTCCAACCTGCCGAAGGACGACCTGACCAGGCTGGTCAAGGACCTTGAGAGGCAGATGAAGCAGGCGGCCAAAGAGCTGGAGTTTGAGAAGGCGGCGTTGCTGCGAGACCAGATCGGCGACCTGCGCAAGGTCCTCGCTTCAGGAGGGCACAGCCTGCTCGAACAGGACCTGGCGACGGTGGCCGTCGGCCCAGCCATTCCCGACCTCGCCGGACCGGAGTCGTCCGGCCCTGCTGGACCCGAGTCACCCGACGCGGCGCCTCAGACACCCGTCCTCGCCAGTTCGACCTCCTCTCCCCAGAGGTCTACCACCCGCGCTCGTGCACCCTCCAGGTTGGGGTCATCCAATCGGCCCCGGAGCGGTCAGTAGCGCCTGCGCCGCCCGCCGCCGGTATCCTGCCTCCGAAACGTCATAGTGAACCGATCATCCCGCCTCCCCTTGCGGGAGAGGTCCGCACTGTCCTCCCCTCTCCCCTTGCGGGAGACGAGTGCCCACAGGCAGGTGGGCGCGGGTGAGGGGTCGAAGAGTTCCACGCACGTCGACGGTAGGGCACGGGTTGAACAGGGGTCGAGTCCGGTCCTGCATAGGTTCTACCTGACCGGCATCTGAGCGGCGAGCTTTTGGCAGGCCGTCAGGTCGGTCTGACACAGCATGACGAGGTTGCCCGCAATCAGGTACGCGTGGTACTGCACGCGGTTGCCCTGGGTCGTGATCATCCCGCCGCCAATGTTGGAGTTCGGGGACCGTCCTGTCGCCTGCTCGGCTGCGACAGCCCCCGGCCCGGCCGCATCCAGGTGAGATGCGTAGGCCCTGACTTCGACATCGCGCCGCTCGTAGAACCCGTACCAGACCTCCGTGGCCGCGGGCAGGGCCGAAGCATCAAGCTGCTTCGACTTTTTCCAGCCGGCAGTAGCCACGTCGTCCACCGTGAAGACGCTGGACGCGTGGAGCACCGGGGCAGGGTCGAGCGACGCAGGGCCAGTGGTGGGCGGTCCGGCAGACGCCCCCGCAGCCGGGGTCGCGGCGGCGCCTGAGCCGCACCCAGTCAACAGGGCTGATGTCGCAAGAGTCAGAACTAGCGACGCCCGTGGCGCAGCAACGAGTCTCAGGAAAAGTGTCAGGCAGGCAACTGGCATGGGGGCGTCGGCGCTGATATTACGCGAGCGCGGCCTCTGCTGTCCGCAGCCCTGAAACATGTCGCCGTTGTACCATCCGACCATGATCAACACTCGAAACAAGACCCGCTGGGCCAAAGGCAACCTGCACACCCACACCACGCGCAGCGACGGCGACTCCCCACCGGAGCACGTCGCCGACTGGTACCAGGCCCACGGGTACGACTTCCTGTGCCTGTCCGACCACGACCACCTGACCGTCCTGGAAGCGCCGGCATCGGCTCAGTCCAGGTGGCCACTCCTGATCCGCGGCCAGGAAGTGACCTCCCGCGCCAACAACATCCACCTCAACGGCTACGGCCTCGGCCGCGAGGTCCAGGCCGCAGACGGGCTCAGCGTTGTCGAGACCATTCAGACCAACGTCAACCGCATCCGCGAGGCCGGTGGGCTCCCGGCGATCAACCACCCGAATTACAAGTGGGCGGTGTCGGCCAACGACCTGCTGCGCGTGGAAGGCCTGGCTTTCATGGAGGTCTTCAACGGCCACACCGGGGCCAACAACGCCGGTGGCGGCGGCAGGCCGGGGCACGCGGCTATCTGGGACCGCCTCCTCAGCGCCGGAAAACGCGTCTGGGGCATCGCCGTTGACGACGCCCACCACTTCCAGGAAGAGTTCGCATTTGAGCGGGCCAACCCCGGCCGCGGCTGGGTGCAGGTCAACACACCGAAGCTGACCGAAGAGGCAGTGCTCGCGGCGATGGCCGCGGGCGATTTTTATGCGACCACCGGCGTCACGCTCGGGGAGCTCCGCTCATCCAGAGAAGAGGTCGTCCTCGAGATAGACCCCGAGCCGGACGCCCTCTACACGACAACGTTTACTGGCCACGGCGGCAATGAGCTTCACGTCGCCGACGGGCTGTCGCCCCGCTACCGGCCATCTCGCCTGGACACGTTCGTGCGCGCCTCCGTGCGGTCCTCCCGAGGGACGTTCGCCTGGACGCAGCCGGTGTTCATGGATCAGGGTACCTCCGCCGGGAAGGGGCCGGCCCGGAAGGGCTAGGACTTTCCTGGTCGGGAGCGCTCTCGGTTGGCCGCACACGCAGCGTCAGCAGTTCGCCCTGCCTGACGACCGCCAACGGCGTGTCCTGACCGATCACGCCGGCGTTCAGCGCCCTGTGCAGGGCGTCGATAGAGTCGATGCCGTCTGCCCCCAGGCGGACAATCACGTCGCCCTCTTGCAGCCCAGCACCGGCGGCCGGGCTGGACTGCTCGACCCCGTCCACCCGCACGCCCTTGCCAGAACCAAGGCCGAGTCGGGCGACGGTGTCCGCGGCAATCGGCACGTCACGCGCCGCAACGCCCAGGAAAGCGCGCCGGACCTTGCCGTCGCGTATCAGCAGGCCAGACACCCAGCGCGCGGTGTTGGAGGGCACCGCAAAGCACAGCCCCTGTGCCCAGGCCAGCACCGCCGTGTTGACGCCGATCACGCGGCCACGGGCGTCCACCAACGGGCCGCCGCTGTTGCCGGGGTTGAGCGCTGCGTCAGTCTGGATGACGTTGTCAATGAGGCGGCCGGTCCTGCTCCGCAAGGTCCGCCCGAGCGCGCTGATGACCCCGGCGGTGACGGTCTGTTCGAGGGCGTGCGGCGTGCCAATGGCGACCACCAGCTGCCCAGGCCTGAGCTTGCTGGAATCGCCAAGCTCCGCGGCGGGCAGACCGGAAGCGACGACCCGCACGACCGCCAGGTCCGTGGCCGGGTCCGCGCCCGCCAACTCGGCCTCCCGCTCCTCGCCGCTGGCGAACACTGCGGTCAGCTTCCGGGCATGCTCGACAACGTGCGCGTTGGTCAGCACGTAGCCATCTGACGCGATCACCACGCCCGAGCCAATCCCGCCGCCGTCGCCACGGCCACTGCCTGAGCGGATGCTGACGACGCTGGGCCCGATGCGCTCCACCGCGCCGGTTACGGCGCGGGAGTAGGCGTCGAGCAGGTCTTCGTCGTCGGGCGCCACCTTCGGTTGTGGCCGTTCGAGGAGCTGGGTCATTTGTTGACTACTGCTTTCTTCGGCCAGGCGTTTCAGGCGGCTGGCCCCTTGGCGCGGATCTTCTCAACGTGGTTGAACGCCTCCCGGAGGTCGCGCAGCCACGCGTCCTGGTTCTTGGCGACCAGCCGCACGCACCAGGCGAGGGCGTCTGACCGGGTGCGCGCCACGCCGGCGTCCACAAGCGTGTCGAGCGTCAACCGGTGCTCCAGGCGCAGACGGGTCATCACGGGCACGCTCAAGTGCGTGAACATCGTGATCTCCCCGGCGATCTTGACGCCCCAGGAGAGCTGACGGCCCCACTTGTCCGTGACATCGTCCGCGATCTTCATGCGCTGTTCCCGAGTGTCCTCGCGGAACTGCTTGATGCGGCCCTCACGGGCGGCGCCAAGCTCC
>CAYWBD010000462.1:0-11900 GCA_964456315.1 uncultured Thermoflexus sp. | reverse complement strand
CCCCTTGACCAGCACTCGTCCCTTCATGTTGGTGTGCGCGGAGCAGTGATACGGGAACTCGCCGGGCTGGCTGAAGGTGAAGCTGTATGTCTGTCCCTGGGCCAGCTCTGCCGAGTTCTGGCCCGGCTCGAAGTTGTGCGTCGGGTGCGGGTCGGTGTTGATGAAGTGCACGAAGGGGTCACGGTTGGTCCAGGTGACTGTCGTGCCCCTGGAGACGGTGACCTGCGCCGGGCCAAACGCGAGGCCCTTGATGTCGAGCTGGACGGCGGACTTGCCTGCCATGTCGGAATACGTTGCGGCGAGTTTTGAATCCACGGTGAAGCCGAACACGCCGTCGTGGCACGAGCCGTCGGGCCAGCAGGCGCGGTAGCTGACGGTGTACGCGCCGTCGCCGGAGTTGGCGGGCAGCGCCGCCTGCAGCGTCAGCTTGCGCTGGCCGGGGAACGCCACCGGCCCGGCTACGACTGGCTGGCCGTCTCGCGTCACAGAAATGGACGACTTCTCGCTCAGGATGAAGTCGAAGTTGATGACCAGGTGGCTCGGCGCGGCCGCGAACGACTCGCCGTGGGCGGGGACTGAGTCTACAAAGTGGGCGGCGAACTGCTGTTCAGGCAGCTTGCCCATCATGGCATCACCCTTGGGCATGGCGTCTGCGGGCATCTTGTCGGTCATGGCATCGGCGGGCTTGTCCATGGCTGCGCCCATCTTGCCGCCCATGGCGTCCTTGACGGCCATCGCAGCCTTCTCACCCACGGTGAATGCGAAGAGGCCCTTGTGGCAGGAGCCGTCGGGCCAGCAGGCGTCATAGTCAACAACGTAGAGGCCTTCCCCTGAGCCAGCTGGCAACGGCAGGTTGAACGAGAGTTTGTCCGCTGCGACCGACAGCGCGCCGGTCACGACGGGCGCGCCATCCTTAGTGGCAGTGGCCTTCGTGCCGGGGCCGAGGTTGAAGTTGAACTTCACGGTGACCTGGCCGGGCGCGGCGTCGAGGGCCGCGGCGTGGGCCGGTAGGGAGTCGACGAAGTGGGCGGCGAAGCGCTGCTCCGGCAGCTTCATCATCATGGCGTCGGCGGGCGCGTCCATCATCTTGTCGTCCGGCTTCTTGTCCATCACGGCCTCGTCTTTTTTCATGGCCGCGTCTTTCGGCATGGCGTCCTTGGCCATCGCCGTCGGGGCGGGTGTGGCGGCGGGCGCGGCGGCCGGGGCCGGGGCGTCATCATCGCCACAGGCTGCGGCGATCATCGCAGCGGCAAGCGCAGCAACAGTCAGGTAAACGAGGCGGCGGCGGCTGATCATGGGTACGACTCCAGGAGGACCCGGCGACGGGCGACTAAACAGGGCCTGCTGGCATAGCCTAGGGGCACTCCGCGGGACGAACGCGCACCGTTCATTACGGGTCGCTTAATTCCGCAGGTCGCGTCGTGCACGGCGTCTGTTGCTGAGCATGGGTCGGGGACTAGACGGGGCCCCTCGACAAGCTCAGGGCGAGCGGGCTCCGCCACGACGCCCCTGGAGAGCCAGGTCGTCCTGGACATTAAGAGTCGTGTAACCACGCCCGCCGTGGCGGCCAGGCCTGGGTGATAGATTCGGGGGTAAGCGGGCCGGACCGCGCACCGTTTCGGGCGGGCCGCTCACGGAGCCATACATGGACGCGACTCCTCCCCACACCCCCACGCCGCCGGCGCTGCCGCCTCGTACGCGCGTGCTTGTCGTGGACGATGAGCCAGTCGTGACCGACGTGGTCCAGCGCTACCTGGCGCGGGATGGGTTCGACGTGAAGACCGCGGCCGACGGCGAAGCGGCGCTGCGGCTGGCGCGCGAGTGGGACCCGGAGTTGGTGGTCCTGGACCTGATGCTGCCCAAGGTCGACGGCCTGGAGACCTGCCGGCGCATCCGGAAAGGCTCGCGCGTGCCGATCATCATGCTCACGGCGCGGGGGGAGGAGTCGGACCGGATCGCCGGGCTGGAGACTGGCGCTGACGACTATGTGGTCAAGCCGTTCAGCCCGCGGGAGCTTGTCGCCCGCGTAAAGGCCGTGTTGCGCCGGGCAGACGGCAAGTCGCCGGGCTCAGCAGACTCCGACACCCTCCGGTTCGAGCACCTGACCATCAACCCGCGGTCGCGGGCTACCGAGGCGATGGGCAAGGCCGTCGAGCTGACCGCGCGCGAGTTCGATTTGTTGTTCTACCTTGCCTCTCACCGTGGTGAAGTGTTCACCCGCGAGCAGCTTATGAAGGATGTCTGGGAGTACACCTACGCCGGTGACTCCAGCACCGTGACTGTGCACATGCGGCGACTGCGCGAGAAGATCGAGCCGGAGCCGGCCCGGCCACGGTGGCTGAAGACGGTCTGGGGCGTGGGCTACAAGTTCGAGGCGGCCTGAGGGGCGCGGGACGATGCTGAAACACGACGAACTCGCTCCTCCGCAGGCGGCCGGCGCGCCTGCGGGAGGCGGGGCGCCGCACGGGCTGGGACCAACGCCCGTCGTAACGGCCCGGGCGGCAAGCGCGGCCCTGCCGAAGGCACGCTGGGTGGTCGCCGCGGTCGTGGCGCTGGCGGTCATGATTGGCGGGGTCTTGGCCGTAGCCTGGGCGATCCTCCACCCGCCACGCGCCGACATGGTCGAGATGGCCTGGTTCCTTGCGGCTTCTGGCAGCCTGACGCTGGCGATCGGGTTCGTCGGCGCGGCCCTCGGGCTCGGCAAGCTGCTGAGGACGGTGCGGGGCAAGCTGCTCCTGCTGCCGCTGCTGGCCGCCGCGCTGGCCCTCGTCAACGTCGGCTTTGTGGCGAGGCTGATGTTCATCTCGTCGCACGACCTGGGGCTGCTGGCAGCGCTACTCCTGTTCTCGCTGGGGCTGTCGGTGTTCCTGGCGCTCTTCCTGTCAGCCTCCATGAACGCCGACATGGCAGCGCTAGTGCGCGCGGTGCGGCGGCTGGGCGCCGGGGACCTGCGGGCGCGCGCAGTCGTGGCGGGCCACGACGAACTGCGTGAGCTGGCAGAGTCGTTCAACGCCATGGCCGCACAGCTCGAGCAGAAGATCGCCACGCAGAAGGACGTCGAGCTGGCTCGGCGGCAGCTGGTGGCCACCGTGTCGCACGACTTGCGGACGCCCCTGGCCTCCATGCGGGTCATCGTCGAGAGCATCAACGATGGCGTGGTGTCCGACCCCGAGACCGTCCGCAACTACATGCACACCCTGCAACTCGAGACCGAGTACCTGAGCAAGCTCATCGATGACCTGTTCGAGCTTTCGCAGCTGGACTCGGGCGTCCTGAAGCTGCACCTGGAGCCGTCAAGCCTGCAGGACCTGGTGTCGGACGCGCTGCAGGGCTTGTTAGCGCAGGCGCAGGAACGGCACGTGAGGATCACCGGGCGCGTGCCGGAGACGGTGCCGACGCTCGTGATGGACCCCGGGCGGCTGCAGCGGGTGCTCTACAACCTTGTCCAGAACGCGCTGCGGCACACGCCGGCCGACGGCTCGGTGGCGATCAGCGCCGAGGATGCCGGCGATGAGGTCCGCGTGACTGTGACCGACACCGGCGAGGGCATCCCTGCGGACGAGCTGCGGCTCATTTTCGACCGCTTCCACCGGGCGGACCGCTCCCGGTCACGGGCGCACGGGGGAGCGGGGCTGGGGCTGTCCATCGCCAGGGGGATAGTCGAGGCGCACGGCGGGCGTATCTGGGCGGAGAGCGAGCCGGGCCGAGGCGCGAGGTTCACTTTCACGCTGCCGAAGGGCCGGGCGACCGCGACCGCGGGCTGAGCGCCCCCTGCCCCCGCTCGTCCCGAGCTTGTCGAGGGACCCCTTCTCGGCTTCGTCCGCCTGCGCGACGGGACGCGCTAGACGGCCAGGGCGTCGTCCGAGACGGGGTAATCTTCGGAGGAGTCTCGGCTGAGGATCGCCCGCAGGCGGGAGCTGCTGGCCTCCTCAGGCTGCGGGATGTCCTCGTCGTCGACGCCGTCGCCCGCATCCGGGGCGCCGCCGTCCAGGAATTCGCCGCGGTCGTCTTCGAGGTCGGTCTCGGCGCGCAAAGCGGAGTACTTCTGGAGCGCCGGCGGGAACGACACGAGGTTGGCCTGCTTGGGTGACCGGTAGGCCTCGCGGACCACGATGGCGACCGCGCCAGGCGTGACCTTGGCGGCCGCGGCCTCGTAGCGGTTGCCGCCCTGTATGAGGCGGACCAGGTGCTGGGCCAGGCGCACTTCGAGGTTGCCGAGCGAGCGCCCGTCCACCGTTGAGACATTGACGCGGGTGGCCTGAACGCTGAGCGTGAGAGTATCGCCGGGCGACACGGTCGCGAGAGCTGACGCCGGCGCCTGGTCGCGCAGCATGGTCACGGTCGAACGGGCGCGGTCGGCGATGAAAGCACCGGGCCGCGCGGAGGGGGCCTTCGCGGGACCCCGGTGGGCGGCCCCGTTGGCTGACAGCTGGGCGATACGGTCGAGGTGCCTGCGGGCGATGGTGTTGCCCGGCCGGAGGCGCAGCGCCGACTCTGCCGCGCCCCGCGCTTCGCCGTAGCGCCCGAGCTCGATCAGCGCCTTGGCCAAACGGTTGTGCGACTCGGCGTCATTTGGGGCGACGCGCAGCGCCTCGGCGTTGGACTGGGCAGCCTTCTCCCAGTGGCCGGCCATGGCGTGCACGACTGCCTCGTCGGCGATTTCGGTCAGTGTCCTGGGGTGAAAATCCTGTACCAAAGTTGCCACTCTTTTTGCCTCGCCTGCATTGGACCGGCGGGCACCATACGGAGTTATTACCCTGCCCGGCGTGGCGATGCTAGGTAGCTTCCCCATCCCCGTGGAAGGAAAAATACGCGCGGGATTGCACGTATTCGCGACCTCGCGCGACGGCGCCCGCCCAACCCGGGCCTGCCGGGACCAGACTGGCCCAGGCACCCGTCCGGAGAGGCGCGAGTTGCGGTGCAATTCTCCGATTCGGCATAATGTCCCGGGCTAACCATGATGTAGGGCCTGGCCCTGTCATGTCCCAGACGAAGAGATTTCTGCCCGGTGCTGGCGGCGCGGGCAACCCGAGCGCGTGACTCGGGGGTGCGCGCCTGGCCGGGTGAAAGGAGCGGGGATTGCATCCGTTCACGTACATAGCGCCAAAAACGGTCAAAGAAGCCGTGCAGGCGTTCAACAAATACGGCGACAGGGCGCGGGCCCTGGCCGGAGGCACTGACGTCCTGGTCCAGACGCGGGCTGGCAGGTTTGACCTGGACGCCATCGTGGACCTCAAGACCATCCCGGAGCTGGTAGAGCTAAGCCAGAACGGCAAAGGGCTGGACATAGGGGCCGCAGTGCCCTGCTACCGCATCTACGAGGACCCAAAGGTGGCGAAGGCCTACCCGGGGATCGTCGACGCGGCGACGCTCATCGGCGGCATCCAGATCCAGTCGCGGGCGAGCCTGGGCGGCAACCTCTGCAACTCATCGCCGTCCGCAGACAGCATCTGCCCGCTCATCGTGCACTACGCCCAGGCTGTGATCGCCGGGCCGAAGGGCACGCGGACAGTAGCGGTGGAAGACTTCTGCACCGCGCCGGGCAGGAACGTCCTCGGCAAGGGCGAGGTCCTGGTGACGCTGCGGCTTCCCAAGCCGCCGCCAGGCTTCGGGGCGGCTTACGAGCGCTTCATCCCGCGTAACGAGATGGACATCGCCGTCGTGGGCGTGGCCAGCTCCGTCACGCTGGACGCCTCCGGCCGCAAGTTCAAGTCCGCCCGCATCGCGCTCGCAGCGGTAGGGCCGACGCCCATCTACGCCAGCGCGGCAAGCGAGTACCTGACCGGCAAAGCAGCCAACGAGGAGACTGTCCTCCTGGCAGCGACGATGGCCAAGGCCGCAGCCCGTCCGATCACGGACATGCGCGGCACCATCGAGCAGCGCAAACACCTTGTAGAAGTCCTGACGCGCCGCACCCTGACCAAGGCGCTGCAGAGAGCACGGGGGAAGTGAGAAATGGCTGACACCGCCGAAATGGTCCACGTCAGGACCACCATCAACGGGCAGGCGACGAGCGTCCTCGTGCCGCCCTACCTGAGCCTCCTGGACACGCTGCGCGAGGTCGCGGGCCTGACCGGCACCAAGGAAGGCTGCCTGGACGGCAACTGCGGCGCATGCACGGTGATCGTCGATGGGCGCACCGTTGACTCCTGCCTGGTCCTGGGCGTCGAGGTCGACGGCAAACAAGTGACGACTGTCGAGGGGCTGGCGACGCCGGCAGGGCTCCACCCGCTCCAGCAGGCGTTCCTGGAGGAGGCCGCCCTCCAGTGCGGCATCTGCACTCCAGGGTTCCTGGTGGCTGCCAAGGCGCTGCTCGACCGGGAGCCGCACGCCGACGAGCACCGCATCCGCCACTGGCTGGCCGGGAACCTCTGCCGCTGCACCGGGTACGACAAGATCGTGCGCGCGGTGATCAAAGCAGAGGACATGTCGGCGCAGCTTACGAAGTCGAAGAACGGAAGCGCGACGGCGAAGGCCGCGCCAAAGTCCAAGTCTGCTCCCAGCAAGTCCGGCGCCAGCGCCAGCAGGAGGAAGTAGATGGTCGCGACCTTCGAACCGAGGAAGACCTACAAGGTCATTGGCACGAGGCCCATCCGCCACGACGGCCTCGATAAGGTGACTGGCCGGGCCATCTACGGCGCCGACCTCCACCTGCCGGGCCTGGTCTGGGGCGCGGTGCTGCGCAGCCCGCACGCGCACGCCAACATCAAGAGCCTGGATGTCTCAGCCGCCGAGAAGATGCCCGGCGTGCTGGCCGTCATCACCTCCAAAGACATGCCGCGCGCTGAGTCGAAGATGGTTGACCTTGGTGAGGGCGCCGTCAACGAGAAGCACGAGTCTGACCGCATCCTGGCGTCGTCGAAGGTCGTGTTCCGCGGCCAGCCCATCGCGGCAGTGGCGGCGGCGGACCGCAACACGGCCGAGGAAGCAGTCAAACTGATCCGTGTCGAGTACGAGCCGCTCAGGCCCGTGCTGACCGTCGAGGAGGCCATGGCCAAGGGCGCGCCAGTGATCCTGGGCGACCTGGTGGGCGATGACCTGGGCGAGAAGGTCAAGAAGACCAACGTCGCCAAGCACTTCCGCCACGAGTTCGGGGACGTTGCCAAGGGCTTCCGGGCGGCGAAGCACACCATCGAGCGGTCCTTCAAGATGTCGATGACGCACCAGGGCTACATCGAGCCTCACAACGCCACGGCGATGTGGGACGAGGATGACCGAGTGCGCCTCTGGACGAGCACGCAGGGCGCCTTCGCAGTCCGCAAGCAGATGGCCGGCCTGCTGCACCTGGACGAGTCCCGGGTGAAGGTCACCCCGCTGGAGATCGGCGGCGGTTTCGGCGGCAAGATCCCGGTGTACCTGGAACCCATCGCCGCGCTGCTGTCCAAGAAGGCCCGGCGTCCCGTGAAGCTGGTCATGGAACGCAAGGCGGTCTTCGAGGCAACCGGCCCTGCGCCGGGCGGCACGCTGCGTGTCAAGGTGGGCGTCGACGCCAAGGGGATGCTCACGGCCGCAGAGTCGGACATCATCTTCGAGGCCGGCGGGTTCCCGGGCTCCGCGGTCGGCGCGGCGGCGATGTGCATCTACTCGCCGTACAACATCCCGAACATGAAGATCGACGGCTATGACGTGCTCGTCAACAAGCCGAAGTCCGCGCCTTACCGGGCGCCGGGCGCGCCGCAGGCCCACTTCGCCATGGAGTCGGTCATCGACGAGCTGTGCGTGAAGGGCGGCTGGGACCCCATCGAGTTCCGCATTAAGAACGCCTCCAAGGAAGGGGCGCGGCGCGGCGACGGCGTCAAGTTCCAGTCCATCGGCACCGTAGAGGTGCTCGACGCGGCGCGCAAGAGCCCGCACTGGAAGAGCACGCTCAAGAAGGAAACGCCCGAGGGCAAGCGGCGCGGGCGCGGCATCGCCAGCGGGTACTGGTTCAACATCGGCCTGAAGTCGGCCGTGAACCTGTCCGTCAACGGCGACGGCACCGTGGCGCTGGTCGAGGGGTCCACGGACATCGGCGGCTCACGCGCCTCCATCGCCATGATGGCGGCGGAAGTGCTCGGCATCCCGGCGCATGACGTGCGCCCGACGGTCGTGGACACCGACACCATCGGCTACACCGACGTCACAGGCGGATCCCGCACGACCTATGCCACGGGGTTCGCGGCATTCCTCGCGGCAAACAACCTGCTCGAGGTGCTCAAGGAGCGCGCCGCCAAGCTCTGGGACCTCAAGCCCGGCGACGTGCAGTTCAAGGACGGCTCGTTCTCGGCCCGGAAGGACTCCGAGCTGCGCATGAGCTTCAAGGAGCTGGCGGCCAAGCTGGGAGAGACCGGCGGCCCGGTGACCGCGACCGGCTCAGCAGACCCGACAGCCGCGGGCGGGGCCCTGGGCACGCACATCGTGGACGTGGAGGTGGACCCGGAGACGGGCAAGACAGACATCATCCGCTACACGATCGTGCAGGACGCCGGCAGGGCCATCCACCCGTCCTACGTGGAAGGCCAGATGCAAGGCGGCGTCGTGCAGGGCATCGGCTGGGCGCTCAACGAGGAGTACTACATGACGAAGGACGGCGCGATGGCGAACTCGTCCTTCCTCGACTACCGGATGCCCACGACCCTGGACCTGCCGGAGATCGAGACGCACATCGTCGAGGTGTTCAACCCCGGCCACCCGTTCGGGGTGCGCGGCGTGGGCGAGGTGCCCATTGCACCGCCTGTCGCAGCGATCGCCAACGCTCTTTACGACGCGGTGGGCGTGCGCCTCTACGAAACGCCGTTCAAGCCCGGTCGAATACTGGAGGCAATGGCGGCGAAGTCACGCGGCCCAGTGGCCAAGCCGAAGAAGTAAGGGGCCGTTGCCCGTCCGCCCTTCGACAACCTCAGGGCGAACGGGCACGGGACCAGGTGAGAGGCGCGGGCGCGGTCTCGCAGCAGCGGGAGCGGGTGAGCGGCGCCAGCGTCAGATAAGTTGGGGCAGAATGTAGGGGCACTCCGGACAGCGGGGTGCCCCTGCTGTTTTTGAGCCGTCCGGGGACATCTGTTCCCTGTCAAGATAAGCTGGTGACCCTGGGGCGCAGGTAGCAGCGCCCAGACGCATTGCAACCGCCGCGGGTGAGTCGCATGGCCGTCGTTTTTCTGCCCTATACGCTCCGGAAGTTCGCGGGCGGCGCGCGGGACGTCAAGGTGCCGGGCAAGACGCTCGGCGAGCTGATCAAAAACCTCGACAAGCGCTACCCCGGCATCTCGGACCACCTGCTGGAGGAAGGCCGGCTCCGGCCCGGCCTGGCCGCCGTGTGCGGCACAGTCGAGACCCGCCAGGGGCTGATGCAGACACTCGAGCCCGACACCGAGGTGCACTTCGTGCAGGCCATCTCGGGCGGACGGTGACGCGCCGGCTCGGTGCCCCGTTCGCCCTGAGCTTGTCGAAGGGCCGGCCAGCAACAGGCGTGTAACAGGGAGGTCGCAGTTGACTATTGACTGGCGCGCCGCCGACCGCTGGCTGATGGGCGAGGCGATGACGAACACGCACATCCCGTCGTATATCGACACGCTGTGCGACGACATCGGCGTCCGCTGGGGCGGCTCGACAGGCGAGCGCAAGGCGGTCGATTACATCGTGGCCCAGCGCAAGCAGCACGGACTCGCCCGGCCGCGCGTCGAAGAGTTTGGCCTGAACACCTGGGAGTGCGAGTCGGCCTCCATCACCGTAGAAGGCGAGGAGGCGCGCACCCTCGACGCCCGGCCTTGCCTGTTCTGCCCGCCCGTGTCGGTCACCGGCCCGCTGGTCAACGTGGGCTTCGGCATGGACCACGAAATCGAGCCTGTCCGCCGCAAGCTCAAAGGCGCCATCGCGCTGATGGCGATGGGGTTCGAGCCGTTCTCCCCTCCGCGACTGCACACCGCCCGCCTCGAGGAGCTCGCCCGGCTGGGCGTCCGCTGCGTGATCAGCCCTCACCCCGAGGGCGGGAGGCGCATGTCGCACGCCTCGGCCAATGACTGGCGCGATGGCTCGCCCTCGGTCATGGCCGTGCCCTGGGTGCAGACGTCGCGCGAAGACGGGGCGCGCCTGGCGCGCAGGGCGGCGCAAGGCAAGCGGGCCACGGTCAGCGTGAAGGCCCGCTTCAAAGAGGCGAAGTCGTGGAACACCATCGCCGAGGTCCCGGGCGGCCGCTGGCCTGACGAGCACATCATCCTGGGCTCCCACCACGACACGACGCCTGACTCGCCCGGGGCCAACGACAACGGCTCTGGGACGTCTGTGAACCTGGAGGCGGGACGCCTGTTGGCAGCGTTGCGCGAAGCGACAGGTGTGTCGCCGGGCATGACGCTCCGGTTCGTGACGTTCGGATCAGAGGAGCAGACCCTGCAGGGGTCGTTCGCCTACGTGAAGCGGCACTGCCCTCCCACGCCGGCGCGCGGCAAGCTGGCCCAGGCCGCTGGACAGGCCCAGGTCAAAGGGGACAGACCGGAGCCGAAGCCGCGGTTCATGGTGAACCTTGACGAGCTTGGCACCGGCAACATGAAGGGCGTGGCGCTGGTGTTCCCGGAGCTGCGCAGCCTCGTGCAGGGCCAGCTCGATGAGATGCGGGAAGGGCTGCGCTGCCACGTGATGGCGCAGATGGACGCCTCCGGCGACATGTTCCCGTTCGCTCTGGCCGGCGTCCCGTCGTCGATGCTCTGGCGCTGGCGGTTCGTGGGCCGCCACCCGGACGCCGCGTTCGGCCACGCCAGCACGGACACCCCGGACAAGGTTCGGGTGCGTGAGCTGAAGGAGTACGCAGGGCTACTGTCGAGGCTGCTCCTGCGGCTGTCCCACGTCCCGCCGTCAGACTGGCCCGATAACAAGTTGGACGTGGCCGCGATCGCCCGGCGTACCGAGGCTGAACGCGGCTCCGTCATCCGGACAATGTAGGCGCCGCTGGTAGGATTGGTGGCCGGAAATGGGGCCGTCCCCCAGATTAGGTCCGGGGTCAGGGCGTGGGCGTGTGGCGCTGGATTCCCGCTTGCGCGGGAATGACGGCGGGCTGCGGGATTGAAGGCGGGGCCGAGGACCGGCCGCATGGAGGGACGATGGTCGCGACCAAGAAGGGCCCGGGCGCGGGTGGGTTCGAAGACGGGCTTGTGCTCTCCGCAGAGTGCAAGCGGGAAGTCGCCCACGGCGTCCAGCACATCCTTGACGCGGTGTCCGAGCACCTTGACGAACAGGGCACGGCAGGCACGCCGGCGCGCGTAGCCCGCATGTACGACGAGCTGCTGGCAGGCTACAAGACCGACCCCAAGGCGCTCCTGAACGACGCCCTCTTCGACGTCGAGTACGACGAGATGGTGATTGTGAAGGACATTGACTTCTACAGCATGTGCGAGCACCACCTGCTGCCGTTTTACGGCCGGGCGCACGTCGGGTACCTGCCCCGCAGCAAGGTGATCGGGCTGTCGAAAATCCCGAGGATGGTCGACATGTTCGCCCGCCGCCTGCAGGTGCAAGAGCGCATGACGCAGCAGATCGCATCGTTCCTGGCGGACACGGTCAACCCGCAGGGGGCAGGGGTCGTCGTAGAGGGCGTGCACCTGTGTGCGGTCATGCGCGGGGTCAAGAAGCCCGGGAGCGTGATGGTGACCAGCGCGGTGCGCGGGCTGTTTAAGGACAACCAGGCCACGCGCGAAGAGTTCATGTCGCACGTCAGGCAACGCTTCGGGATTGTCCTCTGGGTTTTCGTCGGGTGGCTGAGCCAGCTTAAGTGCCAACTCGGCCAGCTTCCCCTGCTCGGCGGAAATCTCGACAAGCTCGGCGACGGCGGCATCGGCCTCGGCACCGCTCAGCGTGCGATAGCGACTGTTGCGGTCCTCCTGCAGGATCTTGAGCAACTACAACTGTGTGAGCACCTGATCGCCATCGGCGCG
>CAYWBD010000461.1:0-2278 GCA_964456315.1 uncultured Thermoflexus sp. | reverse complement strand
AGCCGTACGTGATCACGCTCAGGTCCGTACCGGGCCGCTTTACCTCTGCCCTGCCGATCGGCTCGGTGTAGGCCCCCTCTGCAGCCTCGCCCTTGACCAGGCGGTATGTCCGCTTGTGCTCGAAGAAGATCACCGGGTCTTCCCCACGCAGAGCGGAGATGAGCAGGCCCTTGGCGTCGTAGGGCGTGGCCGGAGCGACGACTTTGAGTCCCGGCGTGTGTGCGAAGACGACCTCCGGGCTCTGCGAGTGATACAAGCCGCCACGCACGCCGCCGCCGTAGGGTATCCGGACCACCATCGGGGCGTGCTTGCGGCCGCCGGTGCCGTACCTGACTTTTGCCGCCTCGCCGACGAGCTGGTTGATGGCCGGCCACACGAAGTCAGCGAACTGGATTTCTGCGATGGGGCGCATGCCGTTCACGGCCGCTCCCAGCGCGATGCCGGCAATTGACGACTCCGCGAGCGGCGTGTCAATCACGCGTGCCTCGCCGAACTCGGCCAGGAACCCCTCGGTGGCCAGGAACACCCCGCCGCGTGCGCCGACGTCCTCCCCCAACACGAAGATTCGTGGGTCGCGGCGCATCTCGAGGCGCATGGCGTCCCGCACGGCCTCGATCACGGTCATCAGCGGCATCGGGCGCCCCTCGCTGGGAAGTCAGTTTCTGTGGCGGGAAAGCGCATCACGCTGGGCCCGGAGAGTCTGCATACACATGCCGGTACATCTCCTCTACCGGCGGGAACGGCGCGGCCTCGGCCTGCTGTGACGCCTCGTTCACCACGCGACGGGCCTCCGCAAGGGTTGCCTGCACATCCGCGTCGGACAGCAGGCCGCGGTCCGTGAGGGCTTTCGCCGCCTTCGGGATTGGGTCACCCTCCCGGCGCATGTGCTCGATCTCGTCCTTGGTCAGGTACTTGGAGTGGTCATCGTCGGTTGTATGCGGGAGCAGGCGGTACACCATCGCCTCGACCAGAGTCGGGCCCTGCCCCGCCCGGGCCCGCATCACGGCCTCAGCCACTGCCTCGTACACCGCCACCATGTCCGTGCCGTCTACAGTCACCCCGGGGAACCCGTACCCGGCAGCCCGAACGGACACGCTCTCAACGGCCATCTGCTTTCGCAGAGGCACAGAAATGGCGAAGCGGTTGTTCTCGCAGAAGAACACTACGGGGAGGCGGTGTACCCCGGCGAAGTTCATGCCCTCGTGCGTGTCGCCCTGGCTGGCAGCGCCATCGCCAAAGAAGACGGTGGTCACCTTGTCCTCGCCACGCATCTTATCGGCGAGCGCGACGCCGACCGCCTGCGGCACCTGCGTCCCCACGACGTTGGAGAACGAGAACAGGTCCACCCTCGGGTGCGCGCCGTGGAGGGGGAACTGCCGCGCCATGCTTAGCGGCTCGCCCTGCCTGGCAAGGAACCCGAGCAGAAGCTCCAGCGGCGTCGTGCCCAGGGCCAGCATCGCAGTCAGCTGCCGGTAGTAGATGAGGAAGTGGTCCCTCTTGGGATCCAGCGCCCGGATGCAGCCGACCTGCGCCGCCTCGTGGCCCTGCGCCGAGCCGAAGATGGCTGCCTTCCCGCCCCGGTTGAGCTGGTAGATGCGCTCGTCCAGGACGCGGCTCAGGACCATGGTCTTGTACATCTGACGGAGGTCATCGCCGGTCAACGCCGCGACCGCTGCGCGCGCCGGTGGAGCGACGGGACGCGGTCGCTCGTGACCGTGGGGGTTGTCGGAAACTTTTGCCATGGGGACTCGCAGGCGCTGACTCGGCGGGGCGTACCCGCGCGCTGTCGTGCGCCCGCCGCCCATTAAAGCAGATGCCAGAGATGGCAGGCCCGGCGTACAGGTCCGGGGCTGTGGCTATACTTGCGGGGTTGGCATCAAACCTTATCTTGTGCGGAGAAGACCATGAAACGGACCATGCTGCTCACTGGGGTCGTCGCGTCTGCCCTCTTCCTGGCTGCCTGCGGAGGCGACGAGGCGACGCCCACCCCGCGCCCGGCGGCGCCGGCTGCCGTCGCCACATCCACGTCGGCGGCCGCGCCTGCCCCCGCTGCGCGCATGCTCCAGAAGGGCGATAAGCCGCAGCCGCCACAGGGCGTCCTGGACAAGTCCAAGACGTACATCGCCCACTTCAAGACCGACAGCGGCAACTTCGATATCGAACTGTTCGACGACAAGGCGCCCCTGACCGTCGAGAACTTCGTGAACCTGGCGCGCATTGGCTATTACGACGGCACGATGTTCCACCGCGTCCTCGAGGGCTTCATGGCGCAGGGCGG
>CAYWBD010000460.1:0-3528 GCA_964456315.1 uncultured Thermoflexus sp. | reverse complement strand
TACTTCAACCGCATCAACGGCCCGCTGCTGCTGGGCGTGGTCTTCATGATGGGCATCGGGCCGCTGCTGCCGTGGCGGAAGGCGTCCGGGAGGTCGCTGCGCCGCTGGCTGCTCGCGCCGGGGGCTGCCGCGGCCGCGGTGATGGCGGGCCTGCTGATCGCGGGGATCCGCGAGCCTGTCGCGACCCTGGCGTTCGGGGCGATCGGCTTTGTGTTCGCGGCCATCATCGAGGAGTGGTACCGCGGCAGCGTGGCGCGCCGCAGGGGCGGGGAGGCCTGGCCCGTTGCGTTCTGGCGGCTGGTCAACGGGAACCGCCCGCGCCACGGCGGCTACGTCGTCCACCTGGCGGTCTTGACGCTGGCCGTTGGCGTCGTCGGCACCCAGTTCTTCGACCAGCGCACCGATGTCGTCCTGCGGCAGGGCGAGAGCGTTGTGCTGGACAACTACCGCCTCGAGTTCGCGGGCCAGGATATGGCGACGCGGCCGGACCGCGTCGCCCGCTGGGCCGACCTGAATGTCTACCGGGTCGACCCGGGCCAGTACGAAGCGGACCCGAACGGGTGGCGGGTGGAGGGCCGCAGGTACGATACCCGCGGCGCCGGATACTCTGGCGACAGGCTCATCGGCACGCTGCAGCCGTGGCACGGGTTCTACACGCAGTTCAACCAGGTGTCGGTGCGCGCCGGGATCCGCTCCACTCCGGTCGAAGACCTTTACGTGATCCCAAGCGATTTCCTGGAGGACGGCAGGGTGCTGTTGCGCGTGAGCATCAACCCGCTGGCGTGGTGGCTGTGGGTGGCAGGGCCAATCTTCGTGCTGGGGACGGCCATCGCCCTATGGCCTCAGCCGGCGCTTGAACGCCGCGCCTCGGTCGCCAGGGCCCGGCAGGCGGTGCCGGCGCCGACTCGGACGTGAACGGCTGCTTCACATCAGGCCCGACGATGGCGGCTGGCCCCTGCTTCGTTGCTAAACAAGCTCGAGAAGGACGGCGGCAGGAGCGACCGCGCCCGCGGCAAACGGCCAGGTCGTCGGCCGCGGGTGTGGTGCGGGAGCGTGCGATCATCAGGGAACAGGTGAGCATTTGGGAACCGCGATAGGTACGGCGCTCGTACTCGTGACGCTCGCCGTGCTCATATACCCTTTTCTCAGACGCGGGTACAAGACGCCCGCGGACGCAACGCAAGAACGGTTGCGAGCAGAAAAACTGCGCGTCTACCGGACGATTTCTGACCTGGAGGCCGACCGCGCGTCTGGCACGGTTTCCGAAGAGGACTTCCAGGCGCAGTTGCTCGAACTGAAGTTGGCTGCGGCCCGCGTGCTCCGCGAGCAGGCTGGAGCTACGACAGCCGGTGGCGGAGAGGCCGCTCTCGAGCGCGCAGTCGAGGCAGCGCGCCGGGCGCGGCGCGGACTGCCCGGAGGTCCTGAGAGCCCTTGAAACGCTCAGCCGACGAACAGTCCCGCAACGACACACGGGGTTTCCCCGCCTTCCGGGCCCTCCGCGTCCGAGGGGGCGCCGTTGGCTGGAAGCTGTTCATCGGCGTCCTCGCAATAGGTGCAGCCGCGTTATTCGCTGTCGTCCTGGCTCCGGTGCCGGCGGCGGCGCAGGCACCGGTCACCCCTACCGCGATCTCGGGCCGTGTTGGTCAGGGCACCGCCGGGGCGGCGTTGCCGGCCGGACTGCAGGTGGTCCTGATAACGATCGACAGCGGGGCGGGTCAGATTGTCGAACGCACCACCACCACCTTGGACGCCGCCGGAAGTTTTTCGTTCGGCGCCCCGGTCGCCGGTCCCGGGCTGACCTATCAGGTCATCGCCAACATCCCCGGTTCCACGTACACGCCAACTGTGGACCTCTCAGCTGTAGCCGACTGGGCTAACGTCCAGATAAAGGTCTACGAACCCACCACGTCCCTCGACGACATCAGCCTGGTGTCGCTGCACATGCTCGTCCCGGTAATCGACCCCAAGAGCCGCCTGCTGGCTGTGTACGCCGTCGCCACCATCGGGAACTCGGGCGACAAGGTCTGGCAGATCGACCCAACGAAACCTGGGCTTACGGGACTTGAGCTCGTACGGTTCAGTCTTCCTGAGGGCTACAGCGACCTCACAGTGGAAAGCAACCTTCCCACTGGCAACACCATGGAAATCCCAACCGGCTTCGCGATCACCAACCCGGTTCCTCCCGGCGACTACGACCTGCTGATGACCTACGTCGTGAAATACGAAGGCAGCTCGCTCGACTTTCCAGTGCGCCTCCCGTTCGGCGCTGACCGCGTCCGGGTGATCCTGCCTGAAGGCAAGGGCCAGGCCCAGGCCGAGGGATTTGGCGCAGCCGAGTCGGTCGTCCTGGACCAGGGCCTCTTCACGCTGGTCGAAGGCAGCGACTACCCGCGGGGCGCGACGGTCAACATCCAGTTCACCGGCCTCCCTCAGCCGACCTTTTGGGAAAGGACCACCGGGTTCTTCGACGGCCGGGTCTACATCCTCGTGCTGATCTGGGTCGCCGCCGCCGTCGTCCTTGCCATCCTTATATTCACGTTCGTGGCCTCCAGGCGCAGGGCGCGCGCCGAGCTTGCCTCAGACGGGGCTCCGTGGGCCGAGCCTGGCGACCTACCGGACGAGATGGACGCCGAGAGGCGGCGCCTCATCGACGAGATCGCGTCCCTTGACGAGCTGCACGCCGCAGGCGGCCTGCCGGAGGCCGAGTACCGCGCCCGCCGTGACGACCTGGTAGACCAAGCCCTCCGCGTCGGCGTGGCAGGCGGAGCGCCCCCGCAGACGCCTCCAGAGTGACCGCCCCCCAGGCGCGATGCGTGGGCTGCTGCGGTCTCCGAGCGCCATGATTCAGCCGGATAGCCAGTCCCGGCAGACAGGCTCGCGCCAGCGCGTGAGGGTACTCATCGCGGCTGGCGTGCCCACCCTTTTCGTGGTCGCGCTCCTGATCTGGGGCGCGGCGCGGACTGGCGGCAAGCAAGGCCGGCCCGGAGTCAACGAGTCCTACGGGGAAATTGTCGTTTCGGCGGAGCCTGCCAAGGAGTTCGCCGTCACCACGCTTGCGGGCGAGCAGCTGCGACTGTCGGACCTGCGCGGCAAGGTGGTGATGGTGGACTTCTGGGCGTCCTGGTGCGCGCCGTGCCAGGCCGAGGGCCCGCTTCTCGCCGAGGCTTACCGCGATTGGCGGGAGCGAGGCGTCGAGTTTGTCGGCCTGGCGATCTGGGACGAGCCGGCCGCAGTCAGCGAGTTCGCGTCACGCAACGGCGCACTCTACCCCAACGCCGTCGATGCACGCGGAGAGACGGCTATCAACTACGGCGTCAAGGGCGTGCCCGAAAAGTTCTTCATCACGGCCGACGGCCGGGTCGCGAAGAAAGTCATCGGCCCGATGAGCCGCGCCAGGCTGGACGCCATCCTGGACGCTTTGACCCTGCAGGCCATCGCCACGCCCCGGCCAGGGTAGCCGCCCGCCGGCCGCCTCTGGACCATCAGGCAGACGCCTCGCATGTCATTCTGAGGCCCGAAGGGCCGAAG
>CAYWBD010000459.1:0-2093 GCA_964456315.1 uncultured Thermoflexus sp. | reverse complement strand
TCTCGATGAGCGCCTGCTTGTCCGTTTCGGTCAGTCCCAGTGCGCCCATCTCGTACAGCACGGCGTCGACCAGGGCGGCGGGCCTGAGGGACTTGTGGCCGAGGGCGACCCGGCTCGCCATCGCTTTGACGCCGGGCGCCTCGGGGTCGCCAAGCACTTTAGCGGCGAAGTTGACCCGCTCGATCAGGTATGACGAGTCAATCCACTCCCGGCCCGTGTGCCAGCCCTCGACGGTGGGCGGGTTCAAGAGCTGCTGGCCCATGCGGGTCATCACGGGGACCAGGTCGTCCAGGTCTTTCTCCCAGGGGTCGCTGAACCGCCCGGCGATGCGGACCGTGCCCACGACGTGTTCCGCGGGGCTCTTCACTTTCTTAGACCGCGCTGCCTTGAAGAAATCGGAGTGTAACAAGGTCCGGAGCGTCTCCCGGATGTCGTAGCCGGATTCTTTGAATGCCTGGGCTAGAACCTCGGTCGCAGCTTCGTCAGGCTCGTCTGCTACGAAGAACTTGTAGAGGTTGCGGCCGACGAACTGGGCCGTCGACGGGTGCTCCAGGATGATCTCGATGATGTCGTCCCCGTTGAAATCACCCGTGCGCCCGAGAAAAGTCTTCTGGCCGTGGTCGTGGTCCTCCTCGCGGTAGACCAGGCGGACGTCGTAATAGCCAGACGGGTAGCGCGGGAAAGCCTGGTCAAGCGTCCAGCCCGTGAAGGCGCGGGCGGCGGCTTTCACGTCATCTTCTGTGTAATTGCCGCGGCCCATGCTGAACAGCTCAAGGAGCTCCCGGCCCCAGTTTTCGTTCACGGCGACGGCGTGGTTTTGCTGCTGGTCCAGCCAGTACAGCATGGCGGGGTCCCGGGCCAACTGCTGCAGTATGACCCGGAAGTTGCCGAGGCCGTTCTCTCGCAGCATGAAGTGCTGGTTGCGCATCATGGGGTTGTTCGTGACTTTTGACACCGCGGTGGCGAACAGCCCGTGCCAGAAAAGCGCCATCTTGTGCTCAAGCGGGCGCCGGGAATTGATCATGTGGTAGACCCAGCGCGTCACGGTCCACCCGGTGGACTCATCGTCTGAGTGCTCAGTGTGGAACCGCTCCAGCAGGTCCTCTTCCAGGACTGGGGACCGCTCGGGGTGGAGCAGGTCGTCCACGACGGCGTCGTAGCCCTTGCCCGCAAGACGCTCAAGCTCTTCAGCGCGTGCGCCGAAGGCGGCCCGCCGCATCAGGTGGCCCATCAGCGCGACATCGTGCTGGGACCGGTCTGTTTCCCGCTTCGTGAGTCGGACCGTGGTCATAAGACGCTCCTGCCTGACGGGCGCGATACTGCCAGCGCGCCGTGACGCGTTGCCGCCAAGATGATTTCACTGCACGCCGGGAGAGTCAACCCGAATGTCCGGCCTGTTCGGGTCGTCCCGGCAACGGCCTTACGACTGGCAACTTTCCGGCCGGTGCGGCGTTAATCTTAACTGGCGGAAAGAGGCCGTGGGCTGGCATCAGATTTCGGCAGGTCAGGCGCCGCCAGGTGCGTGGCCCGGTTTCCCGGAAGAGGCGAGCAGCATGACTGAACGGCCGGGCGCCAGGGCGATGGCGCCACCTGAGTGGGGACTCGAGACAAACGACGAACTGCTGCGCCTGCTCCTGGACTCGACCGGGGAGGGCATCTACAGCGTCGACGGCAAGGGCGAGTGCATCTTCGCCAACCGTGCGTGCTTGAAGTTGTTTGGGTACCAGGAACTCACGGACCTACTCGGCAAGCGCCTCCACCGCCTCATCCATCACACACGGGCAAACGGGACGCCATACCCCGAGTCCGAGTGCCGGATCGGCACGGCCTTGCGCGATGGTAAAGGCGTCCACGTAGATGACGAGCTGTTCTGGTGCGCCGATGGGTCGAGCTTTTCCGCGGAGTACCGCTCTTTCCCGGTATTCAGCAAAGGCCAGGTGGTCGGCCACGTGGTGAGCTTCCTGGATGTCACAGAGCGCAAGCGCGCTGAGGCGCTCTTGAGCAAGCAGGCGACCGCGCTGGCCGAGATGGCTCGGTTCCCGGACATGAACCCGGGCCCGGTGCTACGGACCGACCTCGATGGCAAAGTCCTG
>CAYWBD010000458.1:0-3188 GCA_964456315.1 uncultured Thermoflexus sp. | reverse complement strand
TGGAAGCCAGGCATGCCGCGGCGGCGCCACCGCCTGACCTGCCAGTCCTCAGACCCGAGCCAGCCGGGCGCAAGGAGAACGTCGTCGTCGAGGCGCCGGGGGTGTTCAGGCTTGTCCACCCCTGGGCGGTGCGCCTGGCCCGCGGGAGCAAGCTTGCCGACTGGGAGACGCGCGTGCAGTACCATGCGCGGCTTGGCCACATGAAGGTGCTGGATGAGCTGCGTCGGCTGGGAGTGAAGCCCGGCGACCGCGTCCTCGTGGCTGAGAAAGAGTTTGTCTGGGAGTGATGGACCCTGTCCACCCGACAGATGCCCGGCGCCGCACAGCGGTGCCCGTCGAGGCGGTCGCAGACTCGCACCCTGGGGATGGCGACCCGGCGCCAGACCGTGTCGGGGTGTTCGGCGGCACCTTCGACCCCGTCCACGAAGGGCACCTGGCGGTGGCGCGCTGCGCCCGCGAGGCGTTCGACCTGGACCTGGTGCTGTTCGTGCCGGCCCCGAGGCCGTGGCTGAGGTCTCAGGGCCCTGTCGCACCGCCAGAGGACAGGCTGGCGATGGCACGCATGGCGCTGGTGGAGGAGCAGGGCTTCGCCGTCAGCACCGTGGACCTGGACCGGGCCGGGCCCACCTACACGGCCGACACGCTGCGTGACCTGCGGGCCTTGTACGGCCCTGGCCCTGAGTTTTACCTGGTGCTGGGTGCGGACTCACTCAGCCGGCTCGACCAGTGGGAGAAAGCGGACGAGATCATCGGCCAGTGCGTGCTGGCGGCGGTCGGCAGGCCCGGAGCGGCCAGGCCGGCGGACCTGCCGGACGGGCACCCCGGCAGGTGGGCGAGATTCATTGAGGGGCCGATGGTGCAGGTCAGCGCGACCGAGATCAGGCGGCGGCTGTCGGCCGGCGAGTCTTGCGCGGGGATGCTGCACCCCGGGGTCGAGCGCTACATCCGGGAGCACGGGCTGTACGGGGCGCGCCGCGAGCGGGCGGGCTTACCTAAGTAGGGGCCGCGGACACCTGCTCCGCGCTAAGCGCGGGACGCGGTAGCCTATGGCGATGATCAGGACCGCCAGGACAAAGCCGCGCACGCCGTTTAGGCCGGTGCGCCTGCTGATCCGCTTCATAGGGTTTTGCGCGTCGAACTTCAACGAGTTCCTCGACAAAAACGGCCCGTACATGTCCGCGGCGATCTCGTTTTACGCGTTGTTCTCGATCTTTCCGCTGGTCCTGGCCTTGGTCACAGTGTTCGGCTTCTTCCTGGGCATGGAGAATTTCAAGGACCGCATCGTCGAGGCGCTGGTGACCCAGATACCGGTCCTCCGGGACCAGCGCGCCGGGCTGGCGGAGCTGCTGGACGGGATCACGGGCAGCAGCGCAGTGAACAGCGTCGTGGCGGTGCTCGGGTTGCTCTGGGTGTCGACGGGCGTGTTCGGGTCCATCCGCAAGTCGGTGAACACCATATGGGGCATCAAGAAGACCCGGCCGTTCGTGCAGGAGCGGCTGATGGACTTCGCGCTCCTCTTCGGCGCGTCCAGCGTCCTCTTCGCCTCCCTTTACGCGACCACGTTGCTGAGCTTCCTCCAGGAGCAGCAGACGTTCATGCTGCTGGGGCGTCAGGCGTCGGGGTCGGTGCTGTCCCGGCTGGCCAGCGGGCTGTTGCCGCCGATCTTGTCGTTCGGAGTGTTCTTCATCTTGTACTGGTGGCTGCCGAACACCAAGCTACGCTTCCGGGACGTGGTGCTGACGGCGATCGGCGCGGCGCTGGCGTTTGAGGGGGCGAAGTTCGGGTTCGTGTTCTACCTGCGCAACGTGGGCGGGGCTGGTGACATTTACGGCGCGGTGGCCGCGATCATCGTCTTCATGGCCTGGGTGTACGTGTCGGCGATCATATTGCTGGTGGGCGCGCAGCTGACGGCCCGCTACACAGGCCACGTGGCGAGGGTGGAGCAGCGCAGGCGCATCGAGATGCTGGCCCGCAACCTGGAGCGGGTGCGCCTGACGCCGCCCATGACCGGCCTCGAGGCGCAGCTGGCGCCCCCGCCGGACGGCGCAGCCGTGGTGGCCGTTGACGGCAAACGCCTGTACCCGCAGCCGCGCGGCGCACTTGGGACGCGGCCGTAGGGGCGTATTGCATATGTCCGAACGACCGCGGCGGGCGCATCATGCCCCAGACCGTCGGCCCGCCCTTTGACAAGCTCAGGGCGAACGGGCGTTACCTCTGCGGCGCGCGGAGCATGCCCCACACTGTCGGCCCGCGTTTCGATGTTGGCCCATCATTCGGGGGGCCATCCTTGGGTGCGCCGTCCCACATGACCTTGAACCCGCGCTTTTCATAGAACCGCACGTTCTTTTCGGTCATAGTCTCCAGGTAGCAGGGCAGGCGCGCGGCGTCGGCCTTGTCGAGGCCGTGCTGGATCAACGCCGATCCGATGCCCTGGCCCTGCGCCGGCGGGTCTGTGCACAGAGTGTCGAGGTACCAGTGCGGACCGGTGATGGTCCGTTCGTGGCCCCGGTCCATCAGCGCGAACAGCGCCCTGTAGTTCTGGTAACCGCGCCAGCCGAACGTGAGCGGGACCGCTGTCAGCCCCGACAGGAGCCGACGACGAAGCGCGTATTGTGGTGTGCCGGGCGCCGACCACACTGCGACGCCGCCAACGGCGCCGGGCGCAGGAGCACCGGGAGCAGACGACACCGCGGGCCCGTCGTTGGACTCGGGTGTTCGACCGGGGGCACGGCCTTCACCTGCGCCGGGAGGGGACAACGCCGCGCCGCCGGAGCGGGGCGTGCCGCCGAATACGAAGTAGGCCTCGTTGTAGCCCTGCCCGCACTTGAACGCGGCGCGGTAGAACGCGGCGATCTTTGCCAGGCGCTTGGGCTCATCAGCCACCCAGTAGACGCCCATGGGGTCAGCGAAAAAGGCGCGTGCGCAGACATCCGCGGCGCGGCCATAGAAGTCCGGCGTCAGGGAGGTCGGCCTGAACTTCGCCGCCTGAGGGTTCACGCCTTCCGGAGTCCCATCGTCACGGTCTCGCCGTCCACGTCAAGAGTCTCTGTCGCTGCGCCCGCCGGGGGCGCGCCGAACGTCACGCTCGTCGCGAGAGTCTCCTCGCGGAGGTAGGCGTCAAGCGAGCTGAGCGCGCTGCGCACCGGCCCGGGCGCGTCCACGAAGAGGGCGATGCGGTCGGCGATCTC
>CAYWBD010000457.1:0-11423 GCA_964456315.1 uncultured Thermoflexus sp. | reverse complement strand
CGTCGACGTCACGCGCCTCACCCGGACGGTGCTGCCCGTCTGGCGGTCATGGACAAAGATGTCCCAGCCGCCGTTCGTGTCCGGAACCACCAGGTCGTTGGAGATGGAGTGGAACGCCACGTACCGGCCATCGGCGCTGATGGCCGGCGACTGGCTCTGGCCGACGCCCTCAAAGCCGCCGCTGCGTACGCTGACCCGCGTGACCGAAACGGCGCCGGGCTCGTCAAAGATGCCGTCGCCGTCGGTGTCCCGGTCGCTGACAAAGACGTCGCTGGCGCCGTTGGTGTCGCCGGGCACCAGGGTTGAGGCGACCGACCCGTAGGCGACGAAGCGGCCATCGGCGCTGATAGCCGAACTGAAGCTGTTGGCGTCGCCCTGGATGCCGCTGTCGGCGACGCTGACGCGGACCGTTGCACCCGTCAGGCGGTCGCGGACAAAGATATCCGCCCGGCCGTTGGTGTCCCCAGTAACCAGGTTGGAGGCGAAGGACTGGAAGGCGACATGGCGGCCGTCGGCGCTGATGGCCGGCCTGAGGCTGACCCCGGTGGCCTCGACGCCCGCGCTGTCTACGCTGGCGCGCTCGACCGTGTGCCAGTCGCCGCCGTGGCTGCCCGACGCCGGCCGCGCCAGCAGCGTCAGCCATGAGCCTGCGAGCAGCACAGCCAGAGCGACGGCGAGGAGCGCCGTCAGGCCGCTCTTTCGCCCCGCCGGCTGCACCAGCCGACGCGTTGACCGTCCAGTCATCTGCGTCCTCTTGGGGCGACCCTGACCGGCTGCCGGGACCGCCGCAAGCTTACACGAACGCTCCCATCGCGCACACAAAGCGCCGCGTGCTGCACCCGTCCGCCCTCAGCCAAGCCCGGTCGCGAGAGTTGACACGGACCGGGCGTTAAAGCGAGACCCCTCCGCAAAGGGAGGGGCATGCTTCAACTAGCCTGGATCGGGGCGTCAGCCCGGCCACCCGCAGCCGCCCCAGACTCCTTCACGCAGACTTGACCTGCGTCCGCATGCAGCGCGAGCACATGCGCACAATTTTCTTCTCGCCGTTCACAATTACATTGCGCTTGAACACGTTGGGCATTGATACCTTACGGGTGGCGTGCTGTGAGTGGCTGCGGTTGTGGCCGATCAGCACCGTCTTTGCGCAAACGTCGCACCTTGCCATGGGTCACCTTCCAGGAAATGGGCCGCACGGCCAGGCGTTAACCGCCGGGGTGGGGCCATCGCAGTCGTCAAAGGGCTCAAACAGGCAGCCGGAACTGGGTCCCGGCCAGTCCACTACGCTAACATGCGGCCCCGTTCGGGGGCAAACAGCGGCCCGTCCTGAACTCTGCCCCGCGGCACGAGATACGCCATCGGCTCACCGTCCACGATCTCCGGCCCACCAACTGCGGACGCGTCAACGGCCCGCTTCTGGAGGGGTGTGATTGGCTAAGTCGACCACGGCTCCAGCGGCGCGCCGTCCCGCTCGGGCAGGCAAGCCTCCCAGGCGGACGGTAAAGGTCAACGAGGTCAACGGGCCGGGCATCCTGGGCATGCTCGGCGCTGCGGCGCGCGCCCTTGAGGCCAACCAGGAGGCGATCAACGCCCTCAACGTGTTCCCGGTCCCCGACGGCGACACCGGCACGAACATGCTCCTGACCATGCGCAGCGTGCTCGACGGCGCCCGCACCGGGTTCCCAGACCACGCTGGCGACGCCGCCCGCATCGTGGCACGCGCCGCCCTCCTCGGGGCGCGAGGCAACAGCGGCCTGATCCTCGCGCAGTTCTTCAAGGGCATCTCGGGCGCTCTCGAAGGCAGCCCGGTCATGGGCACAGGCCAGTTCGCCCGCGCTCTCCAGATCGCCACCGACAACGCCTACGCCTCGGTCCCCGACCCGCGCGAGGGCACCATGCTTACCGTGTTCAGGGAGTGCGCCCGGCGGGCATATGAGGCCGCGCAGTCTGGCGCCTCCCTTGACGAAGCACTGGCGGCGACTGTCGAACAGGCCCACGCCACCGTGGCAAAGACGCCGTCCATGCTCGACGTGCTCCGTGAGGCAGGCGTGGTCGACTCCGGCGGCTACGGCTTCGCAGTGATGCTCCAGGGCGCGCACGAGGCGCTGACCGGCCAGGGCACCGGCGCCCACGTAATTGCCGCGCCTGTCCCTGACACCGGCGGCGCGCCCACGGGCCGCGTCCGGCCTGAGTTCACCACGTCCGCTCTGGAAGTGAACTGGGGCTACTGCACCGTCTTCGCCATAGAGGGCTCCGGACTCGACCCGGCCGGGATCCGTCAAGAAATGGCCAGCATGGGCAAGTCCGCAGTCGTCGCTGGCGACTCGGAGGCAGTCAAGGTGCACGTCCACGTGCTCGACCCCGGCAAGCCCATCAGCTACGGGGTGGGCCTGGGCACCGTCTCCAACGTCGAGGTCAAGAACATGGACGAGCAGGCGCGCGGCTGGGCGGCGGCGCGCAAAGCGGAGGACGCCCCAGCCGTCTTGAAGCTGGCAGTGGTCGCCGTGGTAGCCGGGGCCGGGATGCAGGCGCTGTTCCAGTCCACCGGGCTCGGCGCCTGCTCCGTGGTGGCAGGAGGCGACTCCATGAACCCGAGCACCCAGGAGCTCCTGGCCGCAGTGGAAAGGGCGCCGTCGGAAAACGTGGTCGTCCTCCCAAACAACAAGAACGTGATCGGCACCGCCCGGCTGCTCCAGGGGCTGACCCGTAAGCACGTGCACGTCGTGCCGACGCGGTCAATGCCGGCTGGCCTGGCAGCGCTGCTCGGGTTCTCGCCTGACGGTGCAGCGTCAGAAGTAGCCGCGGCGATGAAGCAGAGCGCAGCCGGCGTCCGAGAGGGGTCGGTCTTCCGGGCCAGCCGGACCACGTCGGTGGACGGACGGCCAGTCGCCAAGGGCGAGTACCTCGGGATGTTGGACGAGAAGGTGGTCTCTGCGGGCCGAAGCGCCGGTGAGGCGCTGGCGAAGATGCTGCAGGGGCGCGTGCAGGATGGCGCGGTCGTAACCTTGTACCGGGGCGCCAGGCTGCCGGCAGGCAAGGCCGAGGCCGCGGTCACCCCGCTGCGCAAACGCCACAAGGGCGCCGAGGTCGAACTCCTGGACGGCGGGCAGCCGCACCACGAGTACCTAGTTTCGATAGAGTAGGCCCGCGGTCGAAAGGCGACCGCCTCAAGTCCCCTCTCCTGGCGGGAGCACGTGCGGGCGGGATATGGCTGGACTACCAGTAATCGTTTGCTACGGGAGGCCTGATTTGAGCACACAGACATTCGAGAAGGTGATCACCACCGAGGCAGAACTCCGTGCAGTCCTCGGCTGGCCGAGCGAGCGGGCGGTCCGGAAGGCGGTCACCGGCCTCGACAGCCACTGCCGCGCGTTCATTGCGCACTCGCCGTTCCTGCTCCTGAGCACCGCCAACGCCGCAGGGAAGTCAGACGTCTCGCCAAAAGGTGACCGGCCCGGCTTTGTGACCGTGCTTGACGACCACACCCTTCTGATACCCGACCGGCCCGGCAACAAGCGGGCAGACTCGCTCACCAACATCCTCCAGAACCCCCACGCCGGCCTGCTGTTCCTGGTCCCCCGCAACGGTGAGACCTTGCGCGTGAACGGCACGGCGCGCATCGTGCGTGACGAAGGGTTGCTGGCAGGCATGTCCGTCAACGGCAAGCCGCCCACCCTCGCCATCTGCGTGGACGTCGAGGAGGCGTTCATCCACTGCGCCAAGGCGATGATCCGCTCGTCGCTGTGGAAGCCGGAGACGTGGAGTGCGACCGATGGGGTGCCTTCTATCGCCCGGGTCCTCATCGACCACGCGCGCCTCACCGACTGCACGCTGGAAGAGGTCGAGGAGAGCGTCAAGACCGCCTACGCGAAGAACCTGTATTAGTGGCAGGGCCGTGGCTATGTCCGCACTCCCTGCGGCCGAATAACCCCAAGTGAGGCTGAGGACACCATGCCCATAGCAGTAATCACAGACAGCACCGCAGACCTGCCGCCTGACCTTGCGGCCTCCTTGGGCATCCGGGTCGTGCCACTGAACGTCCATTTCGGCGAGGAGACGTTTCTCGACGGGGTGACGCTCAAGTCGGACGAGTTCTTCAAGCGCATGAAGGCTTCGGTTAAAGGCGGGTCTGCGCACCCCAAAACGTCGCAGCCCTCGGTCGGCGCGTTTGTTGAGGCCTACACGGAGGCGGGCAAGCGGTCCAAGCAGATCCTGTCCATCCACCTGTCCTCCAAAGTAAGCGGGACCTACAACTCCGCGTTCCAGGCCCGGCAGGAACTGGCGGGCAAGGGTTACGAAATCGAGGTCATCGACACGCTGCAGGCCTCGATGGCGCTGGGGCTGGTCGTCATACAGGTGGCTGACGCGGTCAAAGCCGGGGCAAGCCTCAAGGACGCGGCCGCGCTCGCCAGGGACCTCAGCAAGCGCGCCCGCTTCTTCGGGCTGCTGGACACCCTCGAGTACCTGCACCGCGGTGGGCGCGTCGGCAGGGCGAAGCTCTACCTGGGCTCACTCCTGAGCATCAAGCCCATCCTGGCCTTAGTTGACGGGGTAGCCCACCCTGTGGACCGGGCCCGCAGCCGTGCCAAGGGCATCGTGAAGATCACCGAGATGGCCCGCAAAGAGGCCCCGCTCTCCGCACTCTGCATCCTGTACGGGGAGGACCGCGCTGCCGCCGAGGCCATCGCCGCTGACCTCAAGGACCTGGCGCCCGGGAAGCGTCCGCTGGTGGCGCAGCTCGGGCCAGTGCTCGGGACGTATTTGGGGCCGGAGGCGCTAGCCATCACCCTCGTCAGGGCCGGCAAAGCGGGGGCGTGACAGAAAACACCCGCGGCCCGGCGACAACAGGTCCCCGCGGACAGCAGACACCCGGCCCGGCGACGACAGCTTCCCTCGGACGGCAGACACCCGGCCCCGAACGGCTCACCCGCATCCTTCGGCTGGAACGGCAGCTCGGGTTCTCAGACCGGGCCGTCATTGGCGGGCTGGACGCATTCTTGGCAAGCTCCGGTAGCCCCCTGGCGTGGGTGCGCGCGCTACCGCCGATGTCCGGGCGGCCTTACGCCGCGCTGACGCAGGCGGAACGGCGCGCCTGGGCAGAGGCGTTAACCGCCGCCGGGGGAGGGCCGGACCTCACAGGAGCGCAGCCTCCTGCATCTGCCGCAGGCGAGCCAGTAAGCGCCCAGCCACCTCCCGTTCGCACCGACGTTGCCGAAGGGCCCCGTAGGGGCGTATCGCATACGCCCGCAGAGACGCGCCCCTCACCCCCGCCCTCTCCCACAGGGAGAGGGGATGCGCGCCCTGCGCCTGCTCGCCCCGAGCCTGTCGAGGGGCCCCGTTCTGTTCGCACTTCGACAGGCTCAGGGGGAACGGAAACCGCACCCAGCGGACGCCGGGGTGCTAAACCTTCGACAAGCTCAGGGCGAACGGCAACGAGCCCCGGCGGACGCCTGCGTGCGAAGCCGCCGACCGCGGCGGTTGCGGGGACGCCTCCTCCTGCCCTCGGCACACCCCTTTCGATGGGCACGCCCCTCGCACTCAGCACGCCCCTGGAATCGATCCCCTTCATCACCCGCGCCTCCCGCCCGAAGTTCGCAAAGCTCGGGATCACTGGGCTACGAGACCTCCTTTGGCTGTTCCCTCGCCGCCACATCGACTACTCGAAGGCGGTCAAGGTCGTCGACCTTGAAGAAGGACAGGAGGCCACCGTAATCGGGCGCGTCAGCAGCGTCGAGGTCGTCCACATCGGCGGCCCGCCCGGCGCGGCGCGGGTCGTCATCTCAGACGGCACAGGGCTGCTAAGCGCCACGTTCTTCAGGCAGGCCTACCTCAAGGACCGCTGGCTGCCGGGCACGTACCTGGCCCTCAGCGGCAAGGTGTACTCGTTCCGTGGCCGGGCGCAGATGGAAAACCCCGAGCACGAAACGGTGCCGCCGGGCGGCGTGTCGCAGCTCATCCACGCCGGCAATTTTCTGCCCGTCTACCCGTCCACCGAGGGCCTCCAGCAGCGCACCGTCCGCACCGCCGTACGCAACGCGCTCGATGCCGCGCTGCCGCTCATCAGGGAGCGCACCCCCGAGGACATACTGCGCCGCCACTCGATGCCGGGCCTGGCCCGCGCCGTCGAGGACTTGCACTTCCCGAAGTCTCTGCCTGCCCGGGACGCCGCCCGGGAGCGACTGGCTTTCGACGAGCTGTTCGTGAACCAGCTGGCCGTGCTCCAGCGCAAGGCCGAATGGCGCAGGCGCGGCGGCGGGCTCACCGTGTCCGGCGCCGCGGCCGTGCAGGAGTTCCTTGCCGGGCTGGACTATGTGCTGACAGGCGACCAGCGCCGCGCACTCGACACGGTCCTGGACGACATGTCCCACGATGCGCCGATGGGCCGCCTGCTCCAGGGCGAGGTCGGCAGCGGGAAAACCGTCGTGGCGATGGCCGCGCTCCTGGCTGCGACGGCATCCGGCTACCAGGGCGCGCTAATGGCGCCGACAGAGGTCCTCGCCGAGCAGCACTTCATCAGCGCGGCCGCCCAGCTGGGCGCGGTCCCCGTGTTCGGGATGCCTGACGTGGTCCGGCAGTCCCGGCACGCCGTGGCCGGACTGGGCCGGCCCGTGCGCACAGGGCTGCTCATCGGGAGCCTGTCGGAGGCGACCAAAGCACAGGTCCACCGGCTTTTAGCCGAGGGCGGCCTCGATATCGTGATCGGCACGCACGCGCTCCTGCAGGAGGCCGTAGAGTTCCCGCGCCTCGCGCTCGCGGTCGTTGACGAGCAGCACCGCTTCGGCGTGGAGCAGCGTGCCGCGCTCGCCGCCCGGAGCCCGCGGCCGCACCTGCTGGCGATGTCAGCCACGCCCATCCCGCGCACGCTGTCGCTGACGCTCTACGGCGACCTCGAGCTGTCGACGCTGCGTGAGTTGCCGAAGGGCCGCCAGCCCATCGAGACACGCTGGGCGCGCTCGATCGAGGACCGCCGTGCCGCGTACGAGCTTGTGCGCCGCGAGGTCGCCGCGGGCAGGCAGGCGTTCGTGGTCTGCCCGCTCATCGACCCTTCCGAGGAGGTCCGGGCCCGCGCCGCCGTGCCGGAGTATGAGCGGCTGCGCCTGGACGAGTTCGCCGGCCTGCGCGTGGCGCTCCTGCACGGGCGGATGGGCCTGGCCGAGAAGCAGTCCGTGATGGACGCGCTGCGTGCAGGGTCGGTGGACGTGCTGGTCGCCACGCCCGTGATCGAGGTCGGCGTGGACGTGCCCAACGCCACTGTGATGCTGGTCGAGAGCGCGGACCGCTTCGGCCTGGCGCAGTTGCACCAACTCCGGGGCCGCGTCGGCCGGGGCGGGCACGAGAGCCACTGCGTGCTACTGTCCGATGACCCCGGCGATGAGGCGCGGGAGCGGCTGCTGATCGTGCAACGCGTGTCCGACGGCTTCGAGCTTGCCGAGGAGGACCTGCGCATCCGCGGCCCCGGCGACTACGTGGGGACCCGTCAGAGCGGCTGGGCCGAGCTGCGCGTGGCGACGATGGCCGACGTCGACCTGCTGCAGCTGGCGCGCCGGGAAGCGACGGACCTGCTTGCCGCCGACCCGTCGCTGGCGCGCCCTGAGCACGCCCTCCTCGCTGCCGGCGTAGCGCGCGTCACCGAGGGCAAGCCCGCCGAGGTGTCATGAACCGCCAGCTCTCTCCCACCGGGAGGGTCAGTGTGAAGGAACAGACGGACCTGTCGGTTCCCTCACACTTAGGAGAGCAGACAGCGTGACCGCTGCGCACCCGGTGCGCTACCCTACCCGCCGTGCCTGATCAGCCCGTCGGCGACACCGCCGCACAGCCCCGCGTCGACCGCCACGTCGCCATACCCATGCGCGACGGTGTGCGGTTGTCCGCCGCGCTGCACTGGCCGCCCGGCGCGCCCGAACGGAACCCCTCGACCGCGCTCGGGGCGAGCGGTGCCGCATCCCCGCTCCCGCCGGGAGACGGGCGCCCATCCGCGGTGGGCGCGGGTGAGGGGCACCGAGTCGGCGGAGCCCAATGGCACGGCCCGAAGTACCCCGTCGTCATCGAGTACCACCCCTACCGCAAGGACGACCGCTCTGCCCCGCGGGCATCAGACCACGACTACTTCGCCCGCCACGGCTACGTCAGCGTACGCCTGGATGTGCGCGGCTCAGGCTCCTCCGAGGGCGTGAACACTGACGAGTACATGCCCATAGAGACTCAGGACGGCTACGACGCCATAGAGTGGCTCGCCGCGCAGCCGTGGTGCAACGGCAAGGCCGGCATGTTCGGGTCGTCCTACGGCGGGTTCACCTGCTTCCAGGTCGCCACGCTCCAGCCGCCGCACCTGGCCGCCATCGCGCCCATGTACGTCACCGACGACCGTTACACGGACGACTGCCACTACAAGGGCGGCGCATTCAAGGCCTACTACGACACGGGCACGTACGCCACGATGATGATCGCCCTCAACGCCCTGCCGCCGGACCCGGAGGCCTGTCCGGACCCCGAGGCGATGGAACAGGCGTGGCGGGAGCGGTTCGAGCGCAACGAGCCGTACATGCTGCACTGGCTCACCCACCAGACCGACGGCCCGTACTGGCGGCCAGGGTCGCTGCGGGGCCAGTACGGCAAGGTCCAGGCCGCCACGTTCATCATCGGCGGCTGGCAGGACGGCTACCCCAACCCGCCCGGCAGGGCCTACGCCGCGCTCTCTTGCCCCAAGAAGCTGCTCATCGGCCCCTGGAACCACTCGCGCCCAGACGTCGCCGTCCCCGGCCCCCGCGTCCACTATTTGCGCGAAATCAGGCGCTGGTTCGACCTCTGGCTCAAGGGCGAAGACGACGGCATCTCCAAGGAGCCGCCGGTGACGTTCTACGTGCAGTCGTACGACCGTCCCGACCCGGCCCGCAAGGACACGACGGGCGAATGGCGCAGCGAGCGTGAATGGCCGCCGCGCGGCGTGCGAGCGCGGAGGCTGCACCTGAAGAACGGGGCAGCCGCGCAGACCGGGTCTCTTGCGACGCGGCCCGCGGGCGGCGGGACGACCGCGTCGCTGGAAGTCGACCCTGCCGCAGGCCTGCAGGGCGGGCTATGGTCAGGCGGTCTGCCCTTTGGCCTGCCGGGCGACCAGCGCGCCGACGAGGCGTTATCGCTGGCCTACACGTCGTCGCCCTTGTCCGGGCCGCTGACCGTGTGTGGGCACGCCGTCGTCCGGCTGCGCGCCTCATCGTCGGCGCCAGTCGCAGTGTTCGTAGTGAAGCTCGCGGATGTCGCCCAGGACGGCACGTCCGCGCTCGTGACGCGCGGAGTGCTTAACGGCACGCGCCGCAACGGGATGTCGCACCCGGAGCCGATGACCCCGGGCGAGCAGTACGACCTGAAAATCGAACTGGACGCGACGGCATGGCGCTTTGAGGCCGGGCATCGCATGCGGCTCGCGATCTCGGGCTCGGACTTCCCGAACTCGTGGCCCACGCCGCTGCCCGCGACCATCACCGTGCGAGACGCACATTCATTGCTGGAACTACCGCTACTTGGCGGCGACGGCCTGCCGCCAGCCCAGTTCGAAGCGCCGCCGGCAAGGCCCGCCACCGGCGCCACGCAGGAGCCCCACGTCTGGCAGGTGACCAATGACGTGCTGGCCCAGACCGTCACTCTGACACTGCACCGGGGAGGCCGCTCAGCCACTCCCACGGGCGGCTGGTCGCAGAGCAGCGACGACCTCACGCTGTCCCTCAACCGCCGCGACCCGGCGGATGTGCGCGCCGTCGGCACGCACCGCGCCATACTGGACGACCCGCGCGCCGGCACCATCGAAGCGGTCGCGCGCCAGGAGATCCAGAGCGACGCCGCAGCATTTCACTGGCGCGTGGACCTCGACGTGACGCGGGACGGCAATCCCTGGGGGAAGCGGTCCTGGCAGCGCAGCTTCCCCAGACAGATGCTGTAACCTTCGAACAATTTCATCCTGAACCTATTTCAGGATCTTGGCCGGCATGGCCGAAGAATCCCGTCCGGGCCGAGGCGCGGCAACTAGCGCCCCTCACCCTGACCCTCTCCCGCAAGGGGAGAGGGGATGAAAGCGGCGGCCCTCTCCAAGCATCAGAGGGAACCAGGAAGCCATGAACAAGACACAGCGTCTGCAAAAATGGTTTGAAGAACGCGGCAGGTGGGACTACGCCTCCTACGGCGAGTTCATGCACGTCGGCGCCAACCAGACCACGCTGCGCGTCGCCCTCAACGGCCTGGACATCGGCCCGCAGACCGTGGCGCTGGACATGGCCTGCGCCGTCGGGGGCAACGCCCGCTGGCTGGCCTCGCTGTTCGGCTGCAAGGTCTACGGGAACGACATAGACGAGGCCGCGCTGACCGTCGCCCGCGACCTGGCCGAGATCGAGCAGGTCACCCACCTATGCACGTTCGTCAACGCACGCGCAGACCGCACGGGCTTCGGCGCGGCGATGTTCGACATTGTCATGTCCACCGACGTGTTCGATGTCACAGAGGTCCGCCGCGTGCTAAAACCCGGCGGCCGCTTCATCGTCAGCCTCCTCGCAAAGGACCCCAAGGCCACGTTCGCCTCACTGGCGCGGGAGTGGCAGATGGACCTCGAGGTGGCCCTGGACGTCACGCAGATGGCGCTTGCGTTCCAGCGCGCCAAGGAAGAAGAGGCGAACCTGCTGACGCAGGCCGGGATGATCCAGCCGAGGGAGATGGTCGAGATGTTCAACGAGAACATCGCGCCGTACACCCAGGGCGGCCGCCACCTGCTCATGCGCCTGCGGAAGCTGGCGTAGCTCCGGCTGTCACTCTGAGCGAGGTGCGCGGCACGGAGTGCAGAACCTCTCTCCGTGACAGACCAGTGCGCGACTTCCAGCTTCGCAAAAGAGATCCTTCGCTCCGGCCTCTGGCCTTCGCTCAGGATGACATCGACGCCTGCGCGGAAGACTGCCCGCCCTCGTCCGCTACGCCGCGGCCTGGGTGCCCTGCTGCCCGGCACGGTCGCCCAGCATGGCCTTGATCTTCGCAATGTCCAGGTCGCGCTTGATGAAGAACGCCGCGGCGCCCACCTGGGCGGCCAGCGAGTCGTAGCTTGGGTCCCGGTTCATGCTCGTGAGCACGATGACCGCTCCGGGGTGCTCTTCGGTGATCTGGCGCGTCGCCTCGAACCCGCCCATGCGCGGCATCTCGACGTCCATCAGCACCAGGTCCGGCGCAAGCGACGCGTAGGCGACGGGGGCGTCCGCGCCGTCCTCGGCCTCGCCTGCGATCTCAAAGCCGCCGTCGGCCTCAAACATGGTCCGGGCGATGTCCCGGAATAGCTGCTGGTCGTCAACTAGAAGGACCTTGTACATCGTTGTCCCCGCGGGAAAAGAGCGGCATTGTTCCAGAGCAGCCTAGCGCAGGCACGCTCGCCAGCCATGGCGGCGGCCGCGCACGGG
>CAYWBD010000456.1:0-7158 GCA_964456315.1 uncultured Thermoflexus sp. | reverse complement strand
TGCTTACCCACGGGGTAGCGCCAGGCGGGCCGCGGCCTCCCTGGCGCTGTCCTGCGCCGTCAGGTACGGGGCGGTGGCGCGTGCCCGGGGTGTCGCTTCTCGGCCTCAGTGGTCTCCTGGACCAGGAACAGCATCACCAGCGCGCCCAGCACACCGATGCCTGAGGTCGCCAGGCAGGCCGTCCCCAGCACGAAGGCCTGCGCGATCCCGCCGATCGCAAGCGGCCCCGCCGCGCCGCCGGAGTCTGTGATCAGCCGCCACACACCCAGGAACTCGCCAGCCGCGTCCTTAGGGGCGATATCGGCGCCCATCGTGAGCACAAGCCCGCTGCTGAAACCGTTGCCCACACCGGCAACAAGGCCAACGGCCAGCAGCGTCACAAAGTTGTCAGCAAGGGGCAGCAGCGCCAGGCTCACTGCCAGCATCAGCAGGCTGGGCACGCCCGTCCACCTGCGACCCCAGCGGTCCATCACTATGCCCGCAGGCAGGAACATCACCGCGTCCACGGCAGACGAGATGCTCGTCACGTAGCCGATGCCCGCAAGGTCCAGGCCGATGCGGTCACCCCACAGCGGGATGAGCAGCGACCGGCTGGACCGCATCAGTTGCAGCGCGATCGCCGCCAGGCCTGCCGTAGCGAACTCACGCCGGTACTCGACAACCGTGTCCCAGAGCCGGGAGTACGCGCTGCCTGCTACCCGGCGGGCCACCGGCGAGCCGCCTTCGACAGTCATGACCACGAAGGCCATCGTTGCCACGCCGACCCCGGCCTGGAGATAAAACGGCGCCCTGAACCCAAGGAACTGTCCGAGCAGGCCCCCTGCCAGCGGGCCGAGGATGGTCGCGATCCGACCCATCCCGCCGAACAGCGACAGCGCACGCCCGCGGTGCCGGACCGGGACCGCCTGGGCGATGAAGGCGTGGCGGGAGATGCTCCAGAGGGCGATGCCGAACCCCGCCACCACCCGCATCGCGATCAGCGACCCGAGGTCCCTGCTCAGCGCCGACCCGACGGCCGTCGCCGCGAACAGGCCCGTTCCCACCAGCATCGCCCGCTTCGTCCCAAACCGGGACACCAGCAGCCCGGCCGGCACGTCGAACGCCATCGTGCCCAACTCGCGTGCAGCCACGGCGACGCCCACCATCGCTACTGACGCGCCAAGTTCGTCCTTCGCAAAAATAGGCAGCACGGGCAGGAGCACGCCCTGCCCGAACGCGAGCAGGAACGACGGCCCGTAGACGGTCCAGATCAGCGACTTGATGCTGAACTGCGCCACTGGGGCCGGGCCCGGCTGAGGAGGCGGACTGTTGGCGGCGACGCCTGGCGGCTGCTCCGTGTGCATGGAAGGCGCCATCGTAGCCGCGCCCGCCCGAGCGCGCACCATTCTCCTGGGCCGATTTCTCGGCCCGTCACTATTTGATATAAATTGGGCCGCGTGACGCCAGCCGGGCAGCGCCTATGCGCCCGCCGAGAACGGCGTCACCAAGACACGGCCGACGCGGCTGCGGAACTGGAGGGGAACATGGCAACAGACATTGCGGCAAGAGGCTACGTGCACCCTGAGGTGCTCGTGTCCACTGATTGGCTGGCCCAGCACCTGACCGACCCCGGCATGCGCATCGTGGAGTCCAACGAGGACCCGTTGCTCTACCCATCAGGGCATATCCCGGGCGCAGTCGAAATCGACTGGGCGAAGGACCTCAACGACCCGATGCGTCGCGACTACATCGACAAGACGCACTTCGAGGCCCTGATGGCCCGCAAGGGCATCTCCAACGACACAACTGTCGTCTTCTACGGCGACAAGAACAACTGGTGGGCCTGCTACGCCTTCTGGGTGTTCCAGCTTTTCGGTCACACGAAGGCAAAGGTCCTCGACGGCGGCCGGGTCAAATGGGAAAAGGAAAAGCGCGCCCTGGTCCGGGACGTGCCGACGGTTGCTCCTGCGGTCTACAAGGCGAGGGATCGCGACGACCGCACCAACAGGGCATTCCGGGACGGCGTAGCCCAGCACGTCAAGGACAAGAAGCCGCTGGTAGACGTGCGGTCGCCCAAGGAGTACTCGGGCGAACTCCTCCACATGGAGGCTTACCCGCAGGAAGGCGCGTTGCGCGGCGGCCACATCACGGGCGCGAAGAACGTCCCGTGGGCGCGCGCCGCAAACCCGGATGACGCCACGTTCAAGTCCGCGTCAGACCTCAAGGGGATCTATCTCAACGAGATAGGCCTGAAGATGAGCGACGACGTGGTCTCCTACTGCCGAATCGGCGAACGTTCCAGCCACACCTGGTTCGTGCTCAAGTACCTTCTGGGCTTCGAGAAGGTCCGGAACTACGACGGCTCGTGGACCGAGTGGGGCAATTCTGTAGGCGCGCCCATCGAGCGCTGAACATCACACGCGGCGTCCGTCGGCCTCGCCGGGGCTGCGCTGATGCCTTGACTCCGAAGTCCTAGGCCAGCACCTTCATTCCCTCTGCCCGTGCGGGAGACGGGTGCCCACCGTACGTGGGCGCGGGTGAGGGGTGAACTAGAGGTCAACCAGAAGTCCCCTCCCTCCCGTTCAGGGGAGTTGCGGAGCGGGTGAGAATCTGTCTGCCCGCTAAGATTTCCGGATGACCTGTTGTCCGCCAGTCCATGTACCTCACGAGCGCCTCGGCTGTGGCCAGCTACTAGTTGCGTGCTCAATGACGGCGACTCTCATACAAAGAGGCAGCGTCGGTCCCCGCATCGCGCATCAGCCGCGATGCACGCTCGTATTCGAAAAGCCGCATCTGACCCTCCAGTTGCGAGGCAATCTGCGTGTTGCGGGCAGCCCGTCGGACCGGCATAACACTCCTTAAACTGCACCACTACAATTAAGCTCATCGACCCCTGCGAAGCAGTCACACGGATGGCCGCCGGTGGGCCGAAAGTCGGGAGCGCCATTTGCCTGAAATCCCGCCCAAGCTTGCAAAGCTCCTGGATGACCTGGACAGCATGGACACGCAGATGCGGACCAACGTGCTGATCGAGTACGCGGACGAGTTCGAGAGCGTGCCGGAGGGCATCGCGCGCCGGCCGTACCCGGAAGAGCACCGCGTGCCGGCGTGTGAGTCAGAGGCGTTTGTCTGGGCGGAAGACGGGCCGGGCGGCACCGTGAACTACCACTTCGCGGTAGAAAACCCGGAGGGCATCTCGGCCAAGGCGCTGTCCGTGATCCTCGCGCAGACGGTGTCCGGGAACCCGGCAGCAGACATCGCCGCCATCCCGACTTCAGTCGCCTTCCGCGTGTTTGGGCGCGAGCTCTCGATGGGCAAGGGCGCGGGGCTTCAGGGCATCGTCGGCATGGTGACGGCCGAGGCCAGAAAACGCGTGGCTGCCAAAATCGTCGGCTGACCAACGGGCCGACAGCCTGGACCGGCACTCCGGCCGAAATGACCTCTCCCAGCCAATTTGAGCCGCGCCTACCGCGCCCGGCCAGCCGCCATTTCTATCGCCCGTCCGGCGAACACGATGGTCATGGCGGCCCGGTACTCGGCTGAGGCATGCACGTCGCTGTTGAAGCCGTCGCCTATCTCAGCGCCGGCGCGCTCCGCCGCCCGGCGTATCACAGAGTCTGTGAGTTCCTTGCCAAGCAGGATGCGCTCCGTGCGCTTCGCCCTGACAGCGTGCGGCCCCGCGCCGGTGACAGCAACCCGTGCGCCGTCGCAGACCCCCTTCTTGTCGACCGACAACACCACGGCGACCCCCACCACGGCGTAGTGCGACGCCTTGTTGGGCAGCTTGACGTACGCCATGCCCATGCGACCCGGGAACGCAGGGATGCGGACCTCGGTGAGCACCTCGGTCGGGCGCAGCGAGGTTGTCAGCAGGTCCTTGAAGAAGTTGTCCACGCTGATGGTGCGCGAGCCACGCGAGGTGCGGGCCTCCAGCTCAGCGTGCAGCGCCAGCACGACTGCCGGCAGGTCGCCCGCGGGGTCCGCGTGGGCCAGCGAGCCGCCGATGGTCCCCACGTTGCGGACCTGGGTGTCGGCCACCTGGGAGGCGGCCTCGGCCAGCACCGGCGCGGCCTTGCGGACCGCATCTGAGCTCTCGATGTCGTGGTATGTCGCCATGGCGCCGATCGCCAGCCCGCCGCCGCGGCCAGACTTGACGTACGCAAGGCCCTTGACGCGGCCCAGGTCGATCAGGGCCTCTGGTTCCGTGAGGCGCAGCTTTACGATCGGCAGCAGCGAGTGCCCCCCGGCGAGCAGCTTCGCGCCTCCCTTGTACTTCGCCAGCAGCCTCGACGCCTCCTCGACTGAGGACGGCGCGTGGTACTGGAAGGGCGATGCGACGTTTGTTGTCATGGCGTGTTGGTTACCCTTCACCCTGCCCCTCGCCCGGCACGGGAGAGGGGACCAAGTGCGTGTCGGTGCGGAGCGTCCCTACTTCTTGCCGCGACGGGCCGCGCCTGCGCGGGCGCTGCGGGCGGCCGTCCTGGCGGCCTTGGCCTCGTTGATCACGCGCCAGACACGTTCTGAGGTCAGAGGCATGTCCAGGTGCCGGACCCCGAGGTGCGCCAGCGCGTCAACTGCCGCGTTCATGACTGCCGGGCTCGCCGCTATCGTGCCCGCCTCGCCGGCGCCTTTGACCCCGAGTGAGTTCACCGGCGACGGTGTCTCTGTGCGCGCCGTCTCGAAGCTGGGCATGTCCTCCGCGGTTGGCAGGGCGTAGTCCTGCATCGACCCGGTCAGCAGCTGCCCGTTGTCGGCGTACACGGCCGCTTCCTGCAAGGCCTGGCCGGCCCCCTGGGCAATGCCGCCGTGGACCATCCCGTCCACGATCATCGGGTTGATGACCTTGCCGATGTCGTCCACCGCCACGTAACGCTTCAGCTTCGTCTGGCCGGTCACTTCATCTATCTCGACTATCGCGATGTGGCAGCCAAATGGCCAGGTGAAGTTCTTGGGGTCGTAGAAGCTCACCGCCTCGAGGCCGGGCTCCATGCCCTTTGGCAGGTTCTTGGCGTGGTGGGCCTCACCGGCCACCGTCGCGAAGGGCATCTGCTTCTCGCGGATGTCCTCAACGTAGAACGTCCCGTTCTCGAACACCACGTTCTTCTCGGGCACGCCCATCTGGTGCGCGGCGATCTTGCGCGCCTTGGCAACCACCTTGCCCAGGGACATCTTCAGCGCCTCTCCTCCCACGGCGATGGAGCGGCTGCCGAACGTGCCTGTCCCGAACTGCTGCTTGTCCGTGTCCCCGTGGATGACCTCGACGTGGTCCATCGGCACGCCAAGCTCCTGCGCCGCGACCTGCGACAGGGTGGTCTCGTGGCCCTGCCCGTGAGGCGAAGTCCCGGTGTACACCGTGATCTTCCCTGTCGGGTGGACGCGCACCGTGCTCGACTCCCAGAGCCCCGCGCCGGCGCCCAGTGAGGCTGCTACCGACGAGGGCGCCATGCCGCAGATCTCGATGTACGTCGAGAACCCGGCCCCGAGCAGCCTGCCCTCTTTGCGGGCCGCGCGCTGCTCTTCACGGAACGCCTTGTAGTCGAACATCCCCATTGCTTTGTCGACAGCGCCCTTGTAGTTGCCGGAGTCGTACGTGACGCCCGTCGCGACCGTCTTGCCATTCTTGAACGGCGCAATCATGTTCTTGCGGCGCACTGCCAGAGGGTCGCGGCCAAGCTCACGGGCGAACATGTCCACAAGGCGCTCGACGAGGTACGTCGCCTCGGGCCGGCCCGCGCCGCGGTAGGCGTCAACAGGCGTGGTGTTGGTCAGCGCTCCTATTACGCGGCAGGACACGTTCGGGTACTTGTAGATGCCTGAGAGCATCAGCCCGAACAGGATCGTCGGGATGGCCGGGGCGAACGTCGACAGATATGCGCCCAGGTTCGCGTAGACCGTGCACTTGATCCCTGTGATCGTGCCGTCGCTGTTGCCGCAGATCTCTGCGTCGGTGATGTGGTCCCGGCCGTGGGTCGTGGCCAGGTAGTTCTCCTGGCGTCCCTCCACCCACTTCACCGGCCGGCCCAGGTTCTTGGCGATCATGCCCGTGATGATCTCTTCGGCGTAGAGGTACAGCTTCGAGCCGAAGCCGCCGCCCACTTCCGGCGCGATGACGCGCACAAGCTGCTCGGGGTGCCCAGTTATCGCCGAAAACAGCAGACGGACCAGGTGAGGGGCCTGCGTCGAGGTCCACATCGTGATCTGGTTCGTGCCCGGGTTGTAATCCGCCACGACTCCCCGGGTCTCCATGGCGTTGGGGATGAGCCGCTGGTTGATGAACCGCTGCTTGACCACGACCTCGGCCTTCTTCGCCGCCGCGTCATAGTCGCCGCCCGCCACCGACCAGTCGAACGAGGTGTTGTTCGGCGCCTCCTTGTGCAGGAGCGGCGCGCCGCGCTTGGTCGCCTTCTCAGCGTCCACGACCACGGGCAGGACCTCGTAGTCAACGTCCACAAGACGCGCCGCGTCCGCGGCGGCGTAGGGGTCGCTCGCCACCACCGCGGCGACGGCGTCGCCCACACAGCGGACCTTCTCGAACGCCAACGGCGGGTGCGGCGGGGCCTTCATGTCCTTGAGCACCCAGCCCACCGGCAGGGAGCCGAGCTGCCCCTGCAGGTCAGCGCCCGTGAACACAGCGACGACGCCCGGCGCCTTCGCCGCCTTCGACACGTTGATCTTCCCGATGCGCGCATGCGCGTGCGGGCTGCGCACCAGGGCCAGGTGCAGCAGGCCGACCAGCCGCACATCGTCAACGTACGTGCCTCTGCCGGTGATGAGCCGCGGGTCTTCCCTGCGCCGGATGGACTGGCCGACGAACGATGTTGTCATCGCTTCTTGCCTCCTGAGCGGGACGCCGCCGCCGCAGCTTTGACCGCCTCGACGATGTTGTGGTACCCGGTGCACCGGCAGAGGTTGCCCCGCAGCCCGGACCTGATCTCGGCCTCAGATGGGCTGGGGTTGCGCTCCAGTATCTGGACCGCGGTGATCATCATGCCGGGCGTGCAGAAGCCGCACTGCAGGCCGTGCTTGTCCCAGAAGGCCTGCTGCACGGCGTGGTACTTGCCGTCCTTGGCAAGCCCCTCGACGGTGGTGACCTCGCCGCCGTCAGCCTGCACCGCCAGCACTGTGCAAGACTTCACAGCGTTCCCGTTGAGGAACACCGTGCACGCGCCGCACGAGGTC
>CAYWBD010000455.1:0-12086 GCA_964456315.1 uncultured Thermoflexus sp. | reverse complement strand
TACATCGAGGCCATCCGCACCTACGGCTACAGGATGGCCAACCTCGACCCGCTCGGGTTGACGCCCCGCAACGAGCCTTTGCTGGACCCGTCCACGCACGGGATCACCGTCGAGGACCAAGCCGGCCCGGCCGCCCAGGCGGTCGCGCTGGCAGGCGGCGCCGGCGCGCTCAGGTACGGCGCTACCGCGGGTGAGCTAACGTCGGCGCTGCGGCTCGTCTACTGCGGGACCACCGGGTACGAGTTCGCCCACCTGCGCAGCAACGAGGAGCGCGCCTGGCTCCGCAATGCGGTTGAGTCTGGCCGCTACCGCTCGTTTATCACACCCGAGCAGAAGCGGGAGCTGCTCGGCCTGCTGACCCGCGCCGAGGTCTTCGAGCAGTTCCTGCACAAGGCCTTTCCCGGTCAGCGCTGGTACAGCCTGGAGGGTTGCGAAGCCCTGGTCGTACTGCTGGACCAGCTGATACTGCAGTCAGTCTATTCAGGGATCAAGGACCTGGTCGTTGGTATGGCCCACCGCGGGCGTCTCAACCTGCTCACGCACATTTTCGGAAAGCCTTACGCCGCAATCCTCCAGGAGTTCTCCCACGGCCACTTCGACCAGGAAGGCGAGCTGCACGGCGACCGCGGGTGGATGACCGACGTGAAGTACCACATGGGCGCCCGCACTACACGGGACGTCGATGGCGATGGCACGATGGACATCACCCTCACGCTCCTTCCCAACCCCAGCCACCTGGAGATGGTCAACCCGGTCGTCGCAGGCGGCGTCCGGGCGATCCAGGACCACGTCGACAAGGACACGTCGCGTCATACCGCCATGGCCCTCACAATCCACGGCGACGCCGCCTTCGCGGGGCAGGGCGTTGTGGCCGAGACCCTGAACCTGGCCGGGCTCTCCGGCTACACGACCGGCGGCTCCATCCGCGTGATCCTGAACAACCAGCTGGGCTTCACCACCGACCCTCGGGACTCCTTCTCGACCGAGCACTCGTCAGACGTGGCGCGCGGGTTCGACGTCCCGATCGTGCACGTGAACGCCGATGACATCGAGGCCTGCGTCATTGTTGCCAAGCTGGCCGTTGCGTACCGGCAGCAGTTCAAGAAGGACTTCCTGATCGACCTGGTCGGCTACCGCCGCTACGGGCACAACGAGAACGACGAGCCAACGTTCACGCAGCCGGTCATGTACCGGGCCATCGAGCGCCACCCCACAGCCCGTGCGCTCTGGGCGGAACGACTGTTGAAGGACGCCGCGGTTGAGCCCGGGGCCCCGGAGCGCGTCTCCGCGGAGGTCGCGGCACAGCTCCAGGCACTCAAGGACGCCGCTGCTCCAGCGCCGGCACCGCACAACGGCGCGCAGCACTCCGGCGCGGTCGCCGAGTGGGCCGCAACGCACCCCGAACTGGCCACAGCAGTGGCCGACGCCGCACTGCGGGACCTCAACGCACGTCTGGCCACGCTGCCGGCCGGTTTCACCCCTCACCCAAGAGTCAGCAGGTTGTTCGAACGCAAGCGGGAGGCCTTCGAGGCCGGTGGCCGCCTCGACTGGGCCCACGCAGAGTCGCTGGCCATCGGGAGCATACTGCGAGACGGCGTGCCCGTGAGGCTCGTCGGCCAGGACACGGAGCGTGGCACGTTCAGCCAACGGCACGCAGTGCTGCGCGACTACGAGACCGGGGAGCCTTTCATCCCCCTTGGCGCGCTGGGGGGCGCACGGTTCTCCGTGTACAACTCGCCGCTGTCCGAGCAAGCCGCGCTGGCGTTTGAGTACGGCTACAGCGTCCTCGCACCGGACTCGCTGGTCATCTGGGAGGCCCAGTTCGGAGACTTCATCTCCAACGCGCAGGGGATCGTGGACGAGCTCATCGTCTCCGGCCGCGCAAAATGGGGCCAGCGGTCTGGTCTAGTCCTGCTGCTGCCGCACGGCTACGAAGGCCAGGGCGCCAACCACTCGTACGCCCACTTGCACCGGTTCCTGGCGCTTGGCGCCGACGAAAACATCCGGGTGGTCTATCCCACGACCGCCGCCCAGTATTTCCACCTGTTGCGGGACCAGGCCGCCCGCCTTGGCACCGACCCCCGCCCGCTGATCATCATGGCCCCCAAGAGCCTGCTCCGTCACCCACTGGCGTCCTCGTCGGCAAGCGAGCTTTCAGGTGGCCATTTCAAAGCCGTCCTCGCCGATCCCAGGGAAGCGTTGCGGCCCGAAAAGGTGCGGCGTCTGGTGGTCTGCTCCGGCAAAGTCTACTCAGACCTCGTGTCTGCAGACGAGTACGCCAGGGCCGACACAGTCGCGGTCGTCCGGGCCGAGCAGCTCTACCCGTTCCCCTGGGAGTCCCTCGCCGAGGCGACGGAGCAGTACCGTAGCGTCACCGACGTCATATGGCTCCAGGAAGAGCCCGAGAACCGCGGCGCATGGTCATACGCCGCGCCGCACCTCCGGGCCCTTTTCGGGGCCGGGCGCGTCCAGTACATCGGCCGCCCCGCCATGCCCAGCCCGGCGGAGGGCGCACACTGGATGCACAAGATCAGCCAGGACCGGCTGGTCCAGCGCGCGCTCGGAGCCGGAGCTTGAGCCCGGGGCCGTCCCCTCGCCACAGGTCCTTCGCCATTCGCACAGGCGGTAAACATGCCAATTGAAATCCGCGTCCCGCAGATGGCGGAGTCCGTGCACGAGGCCACGGTCGGCAAATGGTTCAAAGACGTCGGCGATGAGGTCTCCGCGGGAGAGACGGTCGTTGAGCTGGAGACCGACAAGGTGAACCTTGAGGTCACCGCGGGACAGCCTGGCCGCCTGGAGCAGGTCGTCCGCAAGACCGGCGAGACGGTGACCACAGGCGACGTGCTGGCTGTGATCGCTGAGGGCGTGCCCGGCGCCGCCGCGCAGCGGCCAGCGACCGTCGCACCGAGGGCAGCAACGGCGGTCGGCGTGGGTCCCGCGCCCGCAGCGCCAGACATTACCCCGGTCGCCCGCAACCTGGCCGAAACAGCCGGCCTGGACATCTCAAAGGTCCGCGGCACTGGCCCCGGCGGCAGGATCTCCAAAGAGGACGTCGAGGCGCACATCGCCAGCGGCCGCGCCGCGCCCGTCCCTGCGCAGTCGCGCTCGCCGCAGCCACCTGCCCAGACGCGGCCCGCGCCGCCTGCTCCCGCAGCCGCGCAGCCACGTCCGCCCGCCGCGTCAGTTCCGGCAGTCACTGCGTCCACTCCGACGCCGCCTGCCCGGACACCCGGCGCCGACAGGGTGGAAGAGCGCGTCCGGCTTTCCCGCCGCAGGCTCACCATCGCCCAGCGCCTATCCGAGGTCAACCGCCAGGCTGTAATGACCACCACCTTCAATGAGGTGGACATGGCAGGCATCGCCGAACTCCGGCGCAAGTACCGCCAGGAGTTCCGGGACCGCAACGGCGTGGACCTCGGCCTCATGTCGTTCTTCATCAAGGCCACCGTGACCGGCCTGCAGGCGTTCCCTGTGATGAACACAGAGCTGCAGGGCGAAGAGCTCGTCTACAAACGCTACTTCGACATCGGCATCGCAGTCGCCGCCGACGAAGGGCTGCTCGTCCCGGTCGTGCGGGATGCCGACCACAAGAACTTCGCCGAGATCGAGCGCGACGTTGCCGCGCTGGCCTTGAAGGCGCGGGAGCGCAAGCTGACGCTCGACGAGCTACGCGGTGGTACGTTCACCATCACCAACGGCGGCATCTTCGGCTCACTCATGTCCACGCCCATCCTGAACCCGCCGCAGGTGGGCATCATGGGCATGCACCGGATACTGGAGCGCCCTGTGGCCGTCGGCGGACAGGTCGTGGTCCGGCCGATGATGTACCTGGCCGTCACCTACGACCACCGCGTCGTCGACGGCGCAGACGCCGTGCGCTTCCTCGTCCGCGTCAAAGACCTCCTAGAAGACCCCGGCCGCCTCCTCGTGCACGCGTAGGGCGGGCGCCGGGCGCCGTCCCCTCTCCCTCGATGGGAGAGGTCCGAGGGAGCGGGTGACCGAATACCCGCCGGACATTGCACCCCTCACCCCGACCCTCTCCCGCAAGGGGAGAGGGGGAGTCAGGCCAGCGAAAACCCCTTCTCCGCCAGGTCCACGATGTAGCGCCCGATGACCAGCGAGGACGTCGCACCCGGCGACGGCGCATTCAGCACGTGGATGGCGTCCGCCGTCTGCTCGATCTTGAAGTCGTCCAGCAGCTTGCCCGTCCTGTCCACCGCCTGTGCACGCACGCCAGAGCCGCCCGGCGTCAGGTCCTCCGCCTTCACCTCGGGGACCAGCCGTTGCAGGTCGCGCACGAACACAGCTTTGCGGAGCGACCTGTTGATCTCCATGAACCCCGTGCGCCAGTGCTGACGGAACATGCGCCACGTCCCCGGCCAGGCCAGCGTCCCCCAGAACTCGCCGGGGCTGAAGTCCTGCTTCCGGTACCCCTCCCGCGCCGTCGCCAGCACGGCGTTGGGCCCGGCCTCCGTGAATCCCTTCATCGTGCGGGTGAAGTGCACGCCCAGGAAAGGGAACTGCGGGTCCGGCACCGGATAGATCAACCCCTTGACCAGCCGCTCAGCGTCCTTCGTAAGCGAGAAATACTCACCCCGGAACGGGATGACCCGCACGTCCGTCTTGACGCCCATCATCGCCGCCACACGGTCTGAGTGCAGCCCCGCGCAGTTGATCACGTAGCGCGCCCCAAACGCGCCGCCGGTTGTCTCAAGCGTCGTCCCAGCGCCGTCCCTTGCCACGTGTTCGAGCTTCGAGTTGAAGTGAACCTCGCCGCCTGCCGCCTGCACCTGCTTCTGATACACGCCGGCGACCTTGACGAAGTTGACGATGCCCGTGTTGGGCGCCCACAACGCTTTGATCGCCCGCACGTGCGGTTCGATCTCCCTGACGCGCTCGCCGGACACCAGCTCCAGGCCAGGCACCTTGTTCGCCGTGCCTCGCTCATACAGGCTCTGCAGGCGGGGCAGCTCATCTTCCCGCGTGGCGATGATCACTTTGCCGCAGCGGTCGTAGGGGACGCCGTTTTCCTCGCAGAAGCGGACCATGGACGCCCGGCCCTCGACGCAGAACTGCGCCTTGAACGAGCCGGGCTTGTAGTAGATGCCAGAGTGGATTACGCCAGAGTTGTGGCCGGACTGCCCGCTGGCGACCTCGCCGCCCTTCTCGATCACCCCGACCTTCAGCCGCGGGTGCCGCTCGAGGAGGCTCTTCGCGGTCGACAGCCCGATCAGCCCCGCCCCGATGACAGCTACGTCGTACTTCTGGTCAGGCAATCGCTGCTCCGTATCCCTCCGTCTGCTCAATGGCAGGCGGGCCGGTGCTCAGGCCAAGTAAAGATACCGGAGCGCACTGATTACCGCGCTTCATGTCGGGCGGACTGGCCTTGCGCCAGAAAAGCGAGCGGCCCCGCATCGCTACGGGGCCGCTCAGTTTCCACAGTCTCGCGACCGTTAGTCCAGGTGCGTCTGGAAGTTGCCGTTCTTCAACAGGCTCGCCACATGCAACACCAAGACGTTGCTTGCGTTGTACACGTCGATAGTTGCGTGGTCGCTCGTGCCGGGCTCTCCGGCGTCAACGAAGGTGAACTTGATCGTGGCTCCGGCCACGTTGTTCAGCTTCCCGGTTCCAACGCCCACGAACGTGTCAAACGGCGCTGATGGTGGCGGAGCCTGGATGATCGCTGGGTCATCCGTGCAGACCGCCGATGTCAGGTCCGTCATATGGAAGTTGTTGCCACCCGGCCAGTTGACCTCGATGTTGTTGGGGTCACGCAGGTCGCAGTGGATCTCGAACCCCTTGGTCACGCGGACGTCACCGACCATCCAGTTGCTGCCGCCGCCAGTCATCCTGCCCTCGATGGGCGGTGTCGGCGTGGCGGTAGGCGTGGGCGTGGGGGAAGGTGTTGGGGTTGGCGTCGGCGGCGCGCAGTTGAGCGCGGCCACAGCGTCCAAGTCATAGCCCTGTGTGTTCGTGTCAGCCGAAAGATCTTGCCCGAGGTCAGTGATCTTCACGTAGGAGGCTGACGCGAGCCCGACGCTTGCCAGGTCGAACTCCGAAACATAACCGCCAGCGTTGGTGCTCCCTAGGTTGAAGTAGGTCACGCCGTCCGCGCTGACCCTGACGTTTGCCCCCTCTATCGGAGGCATTATTACCTCGTACACCCGGAAGTCTGCGCCCGGTCCGTTTGAAATGACCTGGGCAACAAGCCGAACCGTGATCGAACCGCCATCGCCAAGCGCGACCCAGGTCCCGTTGTCGATCCCGAGTGCGTTGTTGGGGTCTCCGTTGGCCCCCGTGCCAGGCGAGAAGGAGACCAGCGCATCAGCGTACGCACACTCCCCAGGCGTCGCCCGGGCTACCTGAGACCCTCCGGATACCAGCGCCGCGACAAACAGGGTGATTGCCGCAATCGCGACGATTGCGCCTAGCGTGGCGCCTTTGCGCGGCTTGGCGCTACGCAGTGTCTTGCTCATGAACATGATTTCTGCCCTCCCGGCTGCAGATGGCCAACCCATAGGAACAATACGGCGCTGGTTCAGGCAGCGCGACCTGCGACCTCCTGCCGGGAAGTAGGAAAGAAGATCGGCAGCCAGTCTAGCTCGGGTCCCGAGGGCAGGACATACGTAATACCCGGTAGCGATTCACCACTTATTCACCGTACGGAACGCCGGTTCAATGGCGAAACGTCAGGGCGATATGCCACGTGGCGCCGCACCTGGTGCGACGCCGTATAAACGCCGAGTGCGCGGCGCCTGACCCCGGCCAAGGCGTCGGGAGCGGAAGACCCCGCTGCAGTCTCGGTCCGCGATCACCCGTCCCCCGTAATTCGCGGTCTCTCACAACCCGGCCCGTGGCCCCCGGTCTGGTAACTTTGCACGCCATGGACGCTCACGCGCAGCCCCGGCCGAAACCCCAGACGCCCCCAAAAAGTGTCTCGCTCTTCGTCACCTGCCTCGTGGACCAGTTCCAGCCCGGCGTCGCAGAAAGCGCGGTCAGGGTGCTTGAACGGCTCGGAGTCGAGGTCAATGTCCCGGAAGGGCAGACCTGCTGTGGCCAGCCGGCGTTCAACTCAGGCTTCCGCGCCGACGCTGCGCCGGTGGCCCGCAGGTTCCTGGACGTCTTCGAGGGCGACGACCTCATCGTCACGCCTTCCGGCTCCTGCGCCGCAATGGTCCGCAACTTCTATCCCGAGCTCTTCCGCGACGACCCCGCGCTACTGGCGCGCTCGCGGCAAGTCGGCGACCGAGTCTGGGAGTTCTCGGAGTTCATCGTTGACGTCCTGGGCCGCACTGACCTCGGCCTGAAAAGCGAATCTACCGCCACCTACCACAAGTGCTGCCACCTGCTGCGAGAGCTGGGCGTTGACCGACAGCCGCAGGCGCTCCTTGGCGGCACCCAGGGCCTCACGCTCAAGCCCCTGAACCGCGCCGAAGTGTGCTGCGGTTTCGGCGGTACTTTCTCGGTGAAAATGGCGGACATCTCTACGGCCATGCTGAACGAGAAGCTCGACAACGTGGCCGCCACCGGCGCGCGAATGCTTGTCGCCAGCGACGCCGGTTGCATCATGCACATGGCCGGCGGCCTGAGGCGGCGGGGAAGCCCAGTCCAAACGGTTCACCTGGCGGAGTTTTTGGACCGGGCAGCCGGGCAGGGCAGGGGGGCTTGATGGAGGCCAAGCCAATCGAGTTCCGCAAGACCGCCGCCGCGACCATGGCCGACCCTCGCCTGCAAAAAGCCCTCGAAGGCGTCTACACAGGCTTCCATGCAAAGCGGCTCACCGCCGCAGCCGCGACGGACCGGTGGGAAGAGCAGCGCGAGCAGGGCAGGGCGATCAAGGCCCACACAATCGAAAACCTCGACTACTACCTCGACATGCTGGCCACCAACGTCGAGAAGAACGGCGGCCATGTCTTCTTCGCCGCGGACACGGCTGAAGCGAACCGCTACATCCTGGATCTCGCCAGGGCGCGCGGCGTGAAGACCGTCATCAAGAGCAAGTCCATGGTCTCCGAAGAAATGGGACTCAACCACGTGCTGGAGGCCGCCGGCGTCACACCAGTGGAGACTGACCTGGGCGAGTACATCATCCAGCTTGCCCACGAGCCGCCTTACCACATCATCGCACCCGCCATACACAAGTCGAAGGAGCAGGTCGCAGACCTCCTGGCGCCCGGTTCCGGCGGCGCCCGCGTTGAGGAGGCACAGGCCCTGACCCGGCAGGCCAGGGAGCAGCTGCGACCGGCGTTCCAGCGCGCAGACATGGGGGTCACCGGCGTCAACTTCGCGGTCGCCGAATCGGGCAGCGTCGTGATCGTCACCAACGAAGGCAACGGCCGCATGGCCACCTCCGCGCCGCGCATCCATGTCGCGTGCATGGGCATGGAGAAGGTCATCCCGTCCGTGCGGGACCTCAGCCTCTTCCTGCGCATCCTCATCAGGTCGGCGACGGGCCAGCGCATCTCGACCTACGTGAGCATGCTGAACGGCCCGCGCAAGGCTGACGACGAGGACGGCCCCGAAGAGTTCCACCTGGTCATCATGGATAACGGCCGTCGCCGCCTGCTGGCAGACCCTTCGCTCCGGGAGGCCCTGCGCTGCATCCGATGCGGCGCGTGCATGAACGGCTGCCCGGTGTACCGCAAGGTCGGCGGACACGCCTATGGCGGGGTCTACCCGGGGCCCATCGGCGCAGTTGTGACCCCCGCCATGACAGGCATGAAGCAGGGCAAGGAGCTCCCGTTCGCCTCGTCGCTGTGCGGCGCCTGCCGGGAAGCGTGCCCCGTAAAGATCGACCTGCCGCGCATCCTGCTAGAGCTGCGGTCGCAGGCGAAACAGACAGGCGCCACCGGGTTGGGGCGCGTGTCCGGGTTGCCAGAGCGGGCCACATGGCGGCTCTGGCGGTCAGGCGTGGGCGGACGACGACGCTTCGAGCTAGGTGGCCGCTTCCTGCGACTGGCGCTGTTGCCATTCTCGCGCAAGGGGTGGGTCCGCCGCGCTCCCGGCCCGGCTTCGGGCTGGACATCCAGCCGCGACCTCCCCGCGCCCGCAGCCGAGACTTTCGTCGCCAGGCACAAGAAACGGATGGCCGGCCGGGGCATACCGCAGTGAGCGACCGGGCGAAGTTCCTGCAGGTGGTCAGGACCGCGCTGGGCGCGACATCGGGCCGGCCTGTCGCCCCGGCTCCCGAGAGCGGCCTGTCGGTCTCCGCCGCTGAACTCTACGAGGCTGCGTCACTCGTCCGTGCCGAAATGGCCCGCCGGGCCGGGCCGCTGCTTGAATCGCTCGCCGAGTCCGCACGCAGCACCGGCTGGCAGGTCGCACGCGCCCAGACGCATGAGGACGCCGCGGAAGCGGTCACCAGCATCTGCCGCAATGGCGGAGTCAAGGCCGCACTGCGCTCCGCAGAAGACATTTTCGACCGCGTCCCGGTGGACCGCGCCCTGGCCGCGTCCGGCGTGAAAACCTCGGTCATGGCCCGCCCGCCGGGCGCCCCAGGCGACACTCAGGGCACCCCCGCAGAACGGCGCGCCGCCGTCTTCAGCGCGGACGCCGGGATCACCGGCGGCGACTACGCGGTCGTCGAGACCGGCACGCTGGTCGTCCACCCCCGCAAGGGCCTCTCGCGCCTGATCTCCCTCGCGCCGCCCAGGCACATCGCCATCATCGAGCGCGGCTCAGTTTTACCGTCGCTGGACGAACTGTTCATCCTCGAACGGGAGGCCCACCTGCGCGGGACGCTCCGCAGCTCGATGAACCTCATCTCGGGCCCCAGCCGCACCGGAGACATCGAGGCCACGATCATCTTCGGCATCCACGGGCCGCTAGAGGCGCACCTGGTGCTCGTTGGCTGACAGCGACGCACTGCCCGTACGGACCGGACGAGGCGGCGCCCGCCCGCTCGCCAGGGATTGTTGAGGGGCCCCGTCCGCACACTTGGATCGCTTCCGCAGCAGACCTAACTGTCCCCCCGTGCGATCAAGATCACTCGCGCAATCTCCTCAGCCGTGGCAGACACCAGCTCGCCAGTCCTGCCCATGGCGTCATCGAGCGTCATCGGACCGCTCACCAGGCTGAACACGGCATCGATGCCCATATCGTGGACGACCTTGTACCCCTCGCCAAGCGACCCGGCAATAGCGACCACAGGGATGCCCTGCTTCTTGGCCAGGCGCGCCACACCGACAGGCGCCTTGTTGAATGCCGTCGACTTGTCGATCTGACCTTCGCCAGTGATGACCAGGTCCGCGCCTTCCAGCTTGTCAGCGAGGTCCACCGCGCTGAGCACGATGTCCACCCCCGCACGGAGCTCGGCGTTCACGAAGGCCATCAGACCCGCGCCCAGGCCGCCGGCCGCGCCCGCGCCCGGCCGTTCCTTCACGTCCACGTCCAGGTCGCGGCGGATGACATCGGCGAAGTGCGCCAGCGCGGCGTCAAGCTCCTTGACCATCGCTGGGGTCGCGCCTTTCTGCGGGCCAAAAATGGCCGACGCCCCTGTCGGCCCGCAGAGCGGGTTGTTCACGTCGCAGGCGACCGTGAACACCGACCCGGCCAGCCGCGTGTCCATGTGTGAGGTGTCGATGCGGCCCAGCCGAGCCAGCGCGGCGCCCCCAGGCGGGAGTTCGCGCCCGTCCGCGTCCAGCAAGCGCGCTCCCAGCGACTGCGCCATGCCTGCACCGCCGTCGTTTGTCGCAGACCCGCCGATGCCGACTATGAACTTGCGGTGACCGGACGTCAGGGCGGCCCGTATCAGCTCGCCCGTCCCGCGGGTTGTCGCCCGCAGCGGGTCGCGCTCATCTCGACCGATGAGCGCCAGGCCGGACGCACGCGCCATCTCGATGACCGCCGTCATGCCGTCGCCAAGCGCGCCCCACCGGGCATCGACAGGTCGGCCCAGCGGCCCGGTGACGCTGGTCGTCACAATGTCGCCGCCTGAGCTGTCCACGAGGGCCTGCAGCGTGCCGTCGCCGCCGTCGGCCACGGGGACGATCACAATTTCCGCGTCCGGCATGACCCGCCTGATGCCAGCCTCGATTGCTCTGGCGATTTCCAGCGCGGTCAGGCTGCCCTTGAACCCCTGGGGAGCGATGACGATCTTCATGAGTCGCGGATTATACGGGGGGGAGGTGGCGTCCCCTCATCCCCTCTCCCAGCGGGAGAGAAGAGGGAGAAGTCGGAGAGGCAATTCACCGGGCAACTGAGCGCGGGCCATCCACGGGACTCACCGCGACGCCCGCGGCGTGATCCGCCTCCACGAACCGTCCGGCAGCTGCTCGTAGCGGGTGTGCGACGGGCTGACGTTCGGCGTGACCGTCACCCACATCGCCAGCTTCTCCGGTCCTGGGTTCGACAGGGCGTGCGTGACCTCCTGCGGGATGACGACAACGTCGCCCACGCCAATGCGGCGGGTCTCATCGCCGACGGTCAGGTCCAGCAAGCCGTGGAGCGGCACGAACACCTTGGTGGATGCGTCCTGGCTCAGGCGCGGGACCGTTGTCCCCGACTCCTGGAAGTACATGCCCCCGCGGACGAGGCCCGAGTCCGGGATGCGGCCGTAAACGTCAGTCCGGAGCATCGTGACACCGCCCGGCCCCGCAGGAGCATCGTGCCGCACACCAGCCTCGGTCGGGCCAGCCGGGCAGATGGCAATCACGCACCTCATCAGGGCCGTGCCGGTATTGCGGAACTCGTAGGCGGTCCCAGCACGAACATGCGCGTGGCAGGGGGCGGCGATGGGGTAGACGCGGTCCGCGGTACGGGCCTCGCCGGTGCCTTCATAGAACAGGACCGCGATGTCAGACAGAGGGTGCCGGAGAGTCCCCGTGCCCGACCCCGGCGCAATCTCGCGCTCTTCCAGGCGGAGCGTTTGGTCCTGGGCGTACAGGGCAGGGCGGCCCAGCTTGAACATGTTCACGGCGTCAGCCTTTCCTGCCGGGCCGCCCGGCAGCAGACGGACGCGCCCGGGTGCTGAGATCGACGCACGACCAGGCGACTACGCGACCCTCGCACTCAGACCTCTATCAGGCGGGGCGGGCGGCGGCGGGACTCGTTCTCGATGATGCCCGCGACCGCGGCCACCGTCG
>CAYWBD010000454.1:0-3704 GCA_964456315.1 uncultured Thermoflexus sp. | reverse complement strand
CCCCAGCTGGCTGTCCGGGTGTGCCTGGCGTCAGATGGACCGGCGTTCACAGGGGGTGTCGCGTGGACGGCAACTTCAGACTCGACCTGAACGCGGTGCTCGCGCACATAGAGTCGGCCCAGACCCTGTCGGTGTTCTTCCCCATGCTCCGCCGCGCGCTCATCATTGACCTGCGCCACGGGCCGCAGGAAGGGCCGCTGGTCCGCGTCATGCCCATGGCGCGCTCGGCCTCAGACCGCATGCGGAGCCTGAAGCGGATGCGCCCGCACCTCCCGCGGGCCGGCGAGATCGTCGCCATACCCTGGGCCGGCTACGTGGGCACGCTGGTGTCATCCGGGGTCTGGGAAAAGCTGCTCGGGCGCGTCACCGGCGTGGGCGCCGAGGAGTCCCGCAAGGCCATGGCCGAGGCCCTGGAAGAGTTGCGTCGTATTGAGCGCCACGAGATAGGCGCCCTGATCCGCGGGGAGCAGTACGAGACGATGTGGGCGCGCCAGGTCTGAGCAGCGGCCGGGCAGGTTCGCTGCCGGGCCGCTCAACCGTTCGTCCTGAGCTTGGCGCGGGACGAAAACGCCAGCCGCCCTGAGGCAACCGTTTGTCCTGAGCTTATTGAAGGACGAAACCGCCCGTACGGATGCCGCCCGCCTGCCGGAACCGCTCCAAGTCCGCCCTTCGACAGGCCCAGGGCGAACGGAAGCGGGGGCAGCCGGAGCCTGACCGTGCCTACGCGTGCGCCGCGGCGGTCTTGTGCGCCTCGATCACCTTCTGGGCCTCGTTCGCCGGCACCACGTCGTAGCGTGCGAACTTCGCAGCGAAGCTCCCGCGCGCCTGCGTGATCGAGCGCAGGTCCGCGGCATAGCGGCGCATCGTCGACTGCGGGGCGTCCGCCTTGATCTCGGTGAGGCCCCCGCCGCGCTGCTCCATGCCGTGTATGCGAGCCCGGCGGGTGTTCAGGTCCCCCATGACAGCCCCCGCGTTTTCTTCGGGCACGAGTATCGTCAGGCTGAGCACGGGTTCCAGCAGCTGCGGCCTTGCCTCAGTTACGCCCTTCTTGAGCGCCATGCTCCCTGCGATTTCGAACGCCATGCCTGAGGAGTCAACGGCGTGCGATGAGCCGTCGGTGATGACCACGTTCACGTCCACCAGCGGGTAGCCGGCGACGACGCCCTCAGCGGCCGTGTGGCGAACGCCCTTTTCGACGGCGGGGATGAACTCCTTCGGCACGCTGCCGCCCGAGACCGCGCTGGCGAACTTGATGCCCTCGCCGCGCGCCAGCGGCTCGACCCGCAGGAACACGTGGCCGTACTGGCCGCGTCCGCCGGACTGCTTCTTGTGCTTGTACTCGACAGTCGCCGTGCCTCCGACGGTCTCGCGGTAGGGGACTCGCGGCAGGGACGTGACAAGGTGGCAGTCGAACTTGCGGCGGATGCGCTCGACCGCGGTCTCGACGTGGATGTCGCCCAGGCCCCAGATCACGGTCTCGTGGGTGTCCGGGTTGCGCTCCACGCGCAGCGTCGGGTCCTCCTCCTCCAGGCGGGCCAGCGCGTTGGCCATCTTGTCGAGGTCCACCTGGGCTTTGGGCGTGACGGCCAGACCGAACACAGGGTCTGGGAGGTCAATGCCAGGCAGTTTGACCGGGTGGGCCTTGTCGCAGAGCGTGTCGAAGGTCTGGGTCTTGGACAGCCTGCCGACAACGCCGATGTCGCCGGTCACGACCTCCTGGACCGCCGTCTGCTCTTTGCCCCGCGGCTGGAACACCTGGCCGACACGCTCTGCCTCGCCGGTCCTGGAGTTCCAGAGCTGCGAGTCTCCCCGTAACGGCGCGCCGTAAACGCGGAAATAAGAGAGCTTGCCCACGAAGGGGTCCGCGGCGGTCTTGAACACCAGGTTGGCCTGCGCGCCTTTTGCGACCCCTGCGGTGCTCTCGGTAGGGGCCGGGAAGTAGGCCACGATGGCGTCCAGGAGCTCCGCCAGGCCGATGTTCCTGAGCGCGGACGCCGCGTAGATGGGGACGACCGTGCGCCGGGCAAACGCGGCCTTCATGCCGCCGATCATCTCAGGGAGGTCGAGTTTTTCAGTGAGGATGAACTTCTCACTTAGCTTTTCGTCCGACTCGGCGACGGCCTCCATGAGCCGGGCACGCCACTTCGGGTGCTGGTCGCCCGCCGGCCCGAAGAGGTCAAGGACGCGGGTGAAAGCGGCCTCTTTGCCGTCGGTGTACTGCACCGGGACGTGGTGTCGGCCCCAGGCCTCCGTGATCTGGCGGACGGTGACGTCAAAGTCAGCGTTCTCCCGGCCGAGCTTGTTGACCACGATGGCCCTGGGGAGTCCGAGCTTCTCGCAGTAGTCCCAGGCCTGTCGCGTGCCGACCTCTATGCCAGACGTGGCGGAGATGACGATGATCGCGGCGTCGGCAACACGGAGGCCGGAGAGCATCTCGCCCCGGAAGTCCGGGTAGCCGGGAGTGTCGAGGATGTTGACCTTGTGGCCCTTCCACTCACAGGGGAGGACGGCGGTCTGGATAGACGAGCCGCGCTTCTGCTCCTCGGGCTCGAAGTCAGAAGCGGAGGTGTTCTCATCTACACGGCCCTGGCGGTCGGAGCCGCCGGCGGTAAAAAAGAGGGCGTCAGCCAGGGAGGTCTTGCCGGCGCCAGTGTGGGCGACGAGGGCCACGTTCCGGACCTGCGCGGTGGCGTACTTGGCCAAGTTTGCCTCCCTTTGCATCGTGTCCCAGCGCGCACTGATGCGCGCCGGTCAGGGCCAGGGCTATCTGGTCATGTGCGGCTTTCTCTCCTCTTACGGAAATTGCGCCGGATGATAGCAGGCCCGCCAGCGCCACCCGTCGGGCGGAGCCGGGGCGAGCGCCGGTCGCCCAACCGCTCAACGGCGCGGCTGTGGCGTGGGTCGCCCGGAGGACGCTCAGAGCGCGAGCAGGCGAGTGATCAGCGCCGCGGTCGCACCGCCGGCATCACGTCCCGCCTGTGCGAGTGTCCGCCGGAGCTCAGACTCGAAGTCGGGAGCTACCTCGGCAGCGGCGGTCCAGTCCCGGACCAGAGCGAGCGCCTCGCTGAACGAGCCCTGAAGCCACGGCTCCCCCCGCAGGCGAGCAAGTTCCGAGAGGAACCGTGCGTCCAGCGCCGGTGCGACGCCGGGGCCGGCCCGCAGCCCGCTCCAGTAGGCGTCGAAAGCCAGTTCCAGCAGCGCCCGGGGCTGCGGCCGCCCGCCCGACTGCCCTGCGATCTCGGAAAGCAGCGCCGAAGCCAGGCCCGGGTCGAGCGCGATCAGCGAGTGGATGGTCCGGTGGGCAGTCCTCCGCGGCCAGTCTGAGGCGGCGATGAGCGCTGCGGCGGCCCGGGGCTCCCTGCCCAGGATGGAGAGCATCTCTGTAGAGCCCCGCTCCAGCCACGGGTCGAGCCGCATCCCGCTGTCCGCTATCACGGAGATGGCCGCGGCAGGTTGCGCCTGGCCAATGTCCTCGAGCACGTCGTAAACGGCGAGCTCGTACGGGCGGTCTATCGCGAAGTTGCCGGAGGTGTTGTCCACGAGCATGCGCGCCCCTGCGGTGAGGACGTCCGCGGCCGACCCGCGGCCCACGCCGACTGCGCGTAAGAGCCGGGCCGGGCCGACCTCGTTGGCGCGGGCCGCGGCGGGCGCAAGCCGCAGGAGGCGCTGGAGCGCGACGTCGCTCATCGCTGGCATGATGCGGG